>CAMYLW010000167.1 GCA_947259475.1 Thermodesulfobacteriota bacterium | reverse complement strand
GACAAAATCAAGATTCCCCCGCCAGGCTTCAGCGCCATTGCCCACAGTGGTAACTCACCGGTGGCCGCCATGCGACATGGCGAAACCGAGCTCTACGGGGTTCAGTTCCACCCTGAGGTTGTCCATACCCCCAGTGGGGCCAAAATGCTGCAAAACTTCCTCTTCCGTTCTTGCGGTTGCAAGCCCGTCTGGACCATGAAGTCATTTGTGGCAAGTACTGTGGGAGGTCTACGGCAGACCATCGGCTCCAAGAAGGTGGTGTGCGCCCTCAGCGGCGGGGTGGACAGTTCTGTGGTCGCGGTCCTGCTTCACGAGGCGGTGGGCCATCAGTCAACCTGCATCTTTGTCAATAACGGCTTGCTGCGTCAAGGCGAGGCTGAGGAGGTACAGAGGATTTTTCGAGACAGCTTCGAGATTAATCTGGACTATATTGATGCTGCTGATTCCTTTCTGAGCCGATTGGAAGGTGTGGCGGACCCGGAGCAGAAACGGAAGATCATCGGTAACCGTTTTATTGAGATTTTTGAGGCTGAAGCCAACAAAATCCCGGGGGCTGAGTTTCTCGCCCAGGGCACCCTATATCCCGACGTTATTGAAAGTGTGTCATTTAAAGGCCCTTCTGCCACTATCAAGACTCATCACAATGTGGGAGGACTTCCTGAGGTGATGAATCTAGAACTCATAGAACCGCTCAGGGAATTATTCAAGGACGAGGTGAGGAAGGTGGGTGTTGAACTGGGCCTACCACACCGGTTGATACACCGACACCCATTTCCGGGGCCAGGTCTTGCCATTCGCATACTGGGTGAAGTTACGCCCGAGAGATTGGAGATCTTACGGCAGGCTGACACCATTGTCATGGCGGAGATGGAGAGAAGCGGTCTTCATGACCAGGTGTGGCAAGCATTCGGTGTCCTTCTGCCTGTTCGTACCGTTGGAGTAATGGGTGACGAGCGAACCTACGATCAGGTAATTGCCATTCGTGTCGTCGAAAGTGTTGACGCCATGACCGCAGACTGGGCTAAAGTACCCTACGAAGTACTAGGGCAAATGTCGAACCGTATCATAAATGAGGTAAAGGGAGTGAATCGGGTGGTTTACGATATTTCTTCCAAACCGCCCAGCACCATTGAGTGGGAATAGTCCCCGCCATGACCCTACCGACCCATGCGCCAGGCAGACTTCGTTCATCTTCACCTTCACTCTGCTTACAGTCTTCTGCAGAGCACCATAAGACTGCCCCAGCTCGTCAAAAAGGCGCGGGAATACAGGTTGCCGGCCCTAGCCGTCACTGACCATGGTAATCTATTTGGCTGCATAGAGTTCTATGAGCTGGCATACAGTAACGGGATTAAACCCATTATTGGCTGCGAGCTGATCGTTGATCCCACCGACGAAACCGAGTCAGAGAAAGCAAACAGCGCTGAGCCGGCCAATCATATCGTCCTGCTAGCCAGAAATCGAAAAGGCTACCAAAATCTGCTCCAACTCATCACCAAGGCCCACTCCCAGGCCTGGCAACAGGAACCACGCATAACTTCGGATCAACTCCACCAGCACCACCAGGGGCTCATAATCCTGAGCGGTTGCCAGCGGGGAGAAATTCCCACTCGGCTCCTTAAAGAAGACCAGCAGGGGGCAGAAGCGAAAGCTGTCGAATATCTGGAGGTTTTTGGCCGGGAATTCTTTTTTATCGAGCTACAACCGGCGCGAACGGACGTACACCGTATTCTGAACGAAAGACTTTCGAGCCTGGCCCGTCAGCTGAATCTTGAAGTGGTGGCTACCGCCAATAGCCATACCATTGACCCCGGCGAAGCAGAGCTGGTTAGAATTCTGACAGCCATCAGACTGGGAACCACCGTGAAGGAGATACCTCCTCCGCTGGAGCATGGTTTTCTCTCGCCAGAAGAGATGAAAGCCGAGTTTGCCCACCTGCCTGAAGCGATCGCTAATACCATGACCATTGCCGAGCGCTGCAACGTGGATTTGGATTTAGGCAAAATCCATCTGCCAAAGTTTCCCTTGGAAAAAGGCCAAGATGCCGCAGCCATCCTGAGGCAGCAGGCGGTAGAAGGCCTTCATGCACAACTTTCAACAAGTCGTCCAGATGGTGGGGACTACAGTAAGAGACTGGATGCTGAATTGCAGACCATTGAGCAGCTGGCTCTGGCCGACTATTTTCTTGTGATAGCAGATTTTGTTCGATTTGCGCGGGAGAAGGGGGTTCCTGTTGGCCCGGGTAGCGGCTCGGCAGGTTCGAGTCTCACTGCCTACGCTTTGGGGATTAGCAAAATTGATCCTCTCCGACACGATCTCTTGTTTGAGCGCTTGATCAATCCTTTGATCTCTGAGTTCCCCGACATTGATCTGGGTTTTGGTATGGAGATGCGCGAGGAAGTGCACCAATACCTGCGGTCCAAGTATGGGCAGGACCGGGTGGCGCAGATAGTTTCACTTGTTACCATGCAGTCGCGTACAGCCATTCGAGATCTAAGAAAGGTTTTGGCCCTGTCCCGGGAAGATTTGGAGGTCGCCTCTGGGGATGTAGAACAAACTCCAGGGGGAGAGGGGGTAAGAAAAACATCGGCTCTTCCACTGGAAGAAGAACTCTCAGCAGCACCACAGCGTAAACTGCAGGAGCTGGCGGCCGCCCTTGAGGGCTTACCCAGACAGGTAAGTACCCATGCCACAGGTGTGGTTATCGGCGATGGTCCCCTGGTTGAGCGTGTTCCTCTCTACCGAGGTCCCAAGGATGAGTGGGTCAGTCAGTACAATATGCGCGCTCTCAAGCGGGCCGGCCTGGTAAAGTTCGATTTCATTGCCAGAAAAGCTTTAACCGTGATTCGTAAGGTTTTGGATCTTATTGGCGATGAATCTGATCTCTCTGTGGCCTTGGAGGATTTACCCCTGAACGATGAAGCGGCCTTCCAATTGCTGTGTGGGAGGCAGGTCGGAGGCATTCCCTACCTGGAGGGTGCGAGAGCTCGAGACTTGCTACTCAAATGGCAGCCTCGGCAATGGCAAGATCTCATTGCCCTGCTGGCACTGGTTCGGCCTGTTGCCCTGGAGAGTGGATTGACTGAGAGTTTTTTGCGAACTCGACAGGATGGACAACCAGAAGAGTCACTTCCTTCGTCTAGGAATAAGAGGCCTGGCGCTGGGACTGCATTTCTTCTCTTCGACGTGGATCTGACAAGGCTGATCGTTCGCACTACCGGCTGGTCTCTGGAGAAAGCAGATGAGCTTTGCCGCATAATGATGAAAGGTGAAGAAAAGGCGGAAGACTTACGACTGGAGTTTATTGAGAGTGCTGAAGGGAAAGGATACGATCGCGAACAAGCAGAGACCACGTGGTCCACACTGGAACGTTCGGCGGGAGTGGTCGCCAATCGGAGCAAAACAGTGGCCCAGGGGATAACGGTGCTACAGGCTGCTTTCCTGAAAGCCCGTTTTCCGGAGCATTACATGGCGGCTCTTTTGAGTAGTGAATTGCGTCAGCATGATCTTTTGGCAACTCACGTGGAGGTTTGTGGTCGCGAGAATCTTCATTTGCTGCCTCCGGACATCAATGGTAGTGGGGTGGAATTTACCGTTGAAACAGAAGGCATTCGGCTGGGACTTGCTGCCGTCCGCCATGTGAGTCGGGCTACTGCGGCCGCCATTGTCCGGGCCCGGCGAGAAAGAGGTCCATTTCATTCCCTCTTTGAACTCATATCCAGTGTTGAGCGGGAGCATTTGGGAAAAAGGGCTTTGGATGCGCTGATTAAAGCGGGAGCCTTGGACAGCTTTCGTTGCGGCCGGCAACCGCTGCATGACATGCTTCCAGAGGTTGTGGAACAAGCACGTCGAGGTCAAATGGCACTTTTTGACCGTTGCGATATGGAGTCCCAGTCTGTGCCAAGCTCTTCACCTGCAGTTGAATGGGATGAAGCCACCAAAGTCTCTCGGGAAAAGGAGGCGTTGGGATTCTACCTCAGCGGCCACCCACTATCTGAATTCAGGGCCCTGGTGGAAGAACTGGCGCCGGGTGGGACGGCACGACTGGGTGATCTTCCCGGAGATTCACAAAGCCGCCTGGGGGGTGTTGTCGAGGAGATTAGAATGGTCAGCAGCCGCAAGGGAGAACCTCTCCGCTTCCTGCGGTTAGAAGATTTCAACGGCTCTGTGGAAGTAGTTGTGTTTGCAGATGTACATGCGGAGTATCAAAGATATATATACCAAGGGGCACTGCTGCTTGTGAGTGGTAGGGTAGCTAAAGAGAGTGGCCAGGTGAGGTTGGTTGCCGACCAGATCATGTTGTTGGAAGAGGCTGCGGCTGATATGGCGAGCTCAGTTCACCTTAAACTAGCTGTGGAAGGGCTCTCCGGGGAACCGCTTAAAGAGCTGAAGCAACTGCTCAAAACTCATCCCGGTACCTGTCCAGTATACCTTCACTTTGGCGTTGGCCAGCAGACGGTGGTGGTACAGAAGTTACCGACCAGTTTTCGGATCAATCCCAACAAAGAACTTCAGGTGAGGCTCAGCAAACAGTTTGGTAAAGACTGTCTGGAGGTTCGTTACGAAGAACCTCATGCCGCATAGCGTCAAGCGTAACGACAATGAGAGGAGAAGATATTGGCTGAGTACCGTGAACGGAGGTATCGCCACCAGATCCGCCATGAACGGCTGGTTACCTTTGAGGCGACGGTTCAGGAAACCGATCTGTTGATATTGGCTGAATCCAACCTGTCCCTACTTGCTAAGGAAATGCTTGCCGCAGCGCAAAGTTGTGGTACCGGTCCCATGGCCGCGGTGGCCGGCGCCATAGCAGAGCAAGTCGGTTTGGCCCTTCTCTCGGAGAGCAGTGAGGTGGTGGTGGAGAACGGCGGCGATTGCTTCATAAAGATGGATTCACCCTTGCAGATATCCATTCTTGCAGGGCAGGCAGAGCTAAGTAGCCGGGTGGCACTGAGAATCTATCCGGAGAAAACACCGCTGGGGGTGTGTACCTCTTCAGGCACTGTTGGTCACTCGCTGAGCCTGGGACACGCTGATGCGGTGACGGTGCTAGGATCTTCTGCGGCCCTGGCCGATGCTGCGGCAACTATGACTTGTAACCAGGTGCAAAGCGCGAACGATGTCCAAAGGGCCCTTGATTTTGCTCAGCAGATTGAGGGGGTTATGGGTGTGGTAATCATTGTAGGGGATCAAATAGGGGCATGGGGCGATGTCGAGCTAGTGTCAATTTAAGATTTCACTCAGCAGATGACAGCCTAGACTGCACAAGGAGTTGAAGGTTAAAGGATTATTAATCCTCTCGTCATTCCTCAATCTGCAATCGATGCCCCGCAATCTACAATGTGCTTGTTTTTTTGGCAAATGTTGGTATACTCGCAAAAAAATTTTCTTGCGGCAGCTGAGGTTTTACCGACCGCAAGGCAACAAAGTCGGAGAGAAAAGGAAGGTTATGCAGAACTTATGGGCGCCCTGGCGAATGGAGTACATCTTGGGCGACCGGCCACAAGGTTGCATATTCTGTCCGGACGGTAACGGAGAAACCGACGAGGAGCGGCTTCTTCTATACCGTGGCGAGCTTTCCATGGTGGTGATGAATCGTTTTCCCTACAGCAACGGCCACCTGCTCGTGGCTCCCTGGAACCACGCTCCCTCGCTGGACGGCCTGAAAAATGATGAGTTACTTGATCTGATCCAAACGGTTCGGGCGTCTGTGGGTTTGCTTCGCGAAACCATGAGCCCTGACGGCTTCAACGTGGGACTGAACATTGGCACGGTGGCGGGGGCCGGCTTTGAAGCGCACGTCCACTTTCACATTGTGCCGCGGTGGAACGGTGATACTAACTTTATGACGGTTTTTGCCGAGGTGCGCGTTGTGCCAGAACATATCCAACAAACTTACAGGAAGCTACTCCCCTACTTCACAAAGGAGAGATTGAATGAAAATAGTTAAGCTTGTGGTTTCTATGCTCTTGGGAGTATTACTGGTTGCTTTTCTTTTTCAGAACTACAATGCCTTCCTCTCCACAACCACCCTTGAGTTTAGACTGCCTGGACTTGCACCTTTCCGATCCATGCCAATCCCCCTCTATGGTCAAATTCTGGCCTCTATTTTGGGGGGGGGCTTGGTGGCTGCCCTTTACATCGCTCTGGGTAACTTTCGATTGCGCCGGAAAATCCGCACGCTTAGGCGTGAGAATAACGGTTTGCAGACGGAGCTCCAGTCCTTAAGAAATCTTCCTATCACCGAGTCAAATGTGCCGGTGAGTCAACCGCCAGAGACGATTGGGAGTGGATCTGTGGAGGAAGCCGAGGCGGCGAACTCCGGGTAAACCAACGTGATGGATGGATGTGAATACCCTAAATATCGGGGGAATGGACTTTAATGTTGTTGCCGTCCTGGTTACGGTAACCATTTTTGCTGGTGTTCTCGGATACTTCCTGGCTCGACGAAAAGCACACAAAGAATCGTTACTCCAGCCTGCTAGCCCTCCTAAAGACTACACTGTTTTTCTTAAAGGAATCCAATATATTCTCGCCAACGACACAGATCAGGCCATTGAGGCTTTTAGCAAGGCAGTACAGATCAACTCAGAGACCATCGAGACCTACGTGGCTTTGGGCAATCTGTTCCGGGCCAAGGGTGAAATCGACAGAGCCATCCGCATTAGACAATCCATTCTTCTTCGGGAAAGGGTGGACGCCGAAACCAAGCTGCAGGCCCTGTTCGACATGGCGATGGACTATAAGCTAGGCGGTCTTCTGCAGAGAGCCATCTCGACATTTGAAGAGGTAATCAGTCGGGCGCCCAAGAGGTTGGACGCTTACGAGGAACTGGAATCTCTTTGTGAGGCCACGCATGACTGGCAAAGGGCCTATGAACTGCAGCAGGAGATGCGCAAACTGAGCAACACAAACAACCAGCACATCATGGCTCACTTGCGAACAGAGCAAGCCAAGATAGAAATAGAAAAGGGCAATTTGGATAGTGCCCAAGCACATTTGAAAAAGGCACTGTCTTTGGATTCCCACTGTGTGCATGCCAGCCTACAATTAGGGGAACTCTACTGGTTGAAGAATAAGAAAAAGAAAGCGCTCGCCATCTGGAAAAAGCTGGTCCACAAAAATACGAAGTGGGCCCATCTGGTGCTCGTCCGTCTGCAAGAGAAAGATGGGGCGGCCGATGAAGAAACACGAGTGCTGGATTTCCTCGAACATATCGAAGAGGAAAATCTAGACGCCGTAGCTCAAATGTCACTGGCTCGCTGCTTTATGCAGCGCAACAGGAAGGAACAAGGTCTTGCATCTCTGAAGCGGTCTCTGGAGATGGAACCCGATCTCGCTGAAGCGCGCCAGTTGCTGGGTGAGATACTGTTGGAGGATGGCGACGAGGCAGAGGCGGTCTCTGAATACCGTGAACTCCTGAGCCATCTCGGGCCAGCGAGAAAACGTTATCGCTGCCAACAATGCGGGTTGGAAACTGATA
The DNA here is from genome assembly GCA_947259475.1 of Thermodesulfobacteriota bacterium. Lineage (GTDB taxonomy): Bacteria > Desulfobacterota > Syntrophobacteria > BM002 > BM002 > BM002. The sequence continues at coordinate 4,528 of CAMYLW010000167.1, read as the reverse complement.
AAATCCTGTGGAAGTGTCCAGGGTGTCATGATTGGGATACTGTCCAGCCCAGGAAGAGAAATGGTTAGCGGGCGAGCTCCAACAAAATGGCATAAATACCTTGCATTTCGAATTCCGCATGAGCGGGACTGCAGCGATTCGACCTGAGGACTTCGAGTGAGCCTCGGTTCGGCCCGAGCTCACGGCCGAGGGCAGTCGAACTCCTCGTCGACAGGTCTTTTCGGAGCAAAGTGTAGATCCCGCTTCAGTCCCGGCATAGCGGGACAGGGAGCTTCAATTGAAGCCACGTTCTCTGGACGTGGATTTTTTACTTGTAATTAGTTGCTGGTCAGGTTCACGCCCTCGATCCTCGTTAATCTTGCCATTTCCCCATGACCAGGCCTACGATGCTATAGCGATATGGGCAACGGGGGGGGTGAAGACTGGCTAATCGGTTCACCGAGAGTTGGCTATTGGGGTGGATGTAAAATGAGTAAAGTCACGCCCATGATCCAGCAATACCTGGAGATAAAAGAGAGCCATCAAGATGCGATACTCTTTTACCGCATGGGAGATTTTTACGAAATGTTCTTCGAGGATGCCATAGTTGCATCTCGAGAACTTGAGATCACCCTGACCTCCCGCGATAAACAGGCGGAAGATCCAATCCCAATGTGTGGCGTACCACACCACGCAGCGGAGACTTACATTGCCAAACTTCTGGAAAAGGGCCACAAAGTGGCCCTCTGTGAGCAGGTGGAAGATCCGCGGCAAGCAAAAGGGTTGGTACGTCGCGAAGTGGTGCGCGTAGTAACACCGGGAACCGTCCTGGACAGTTTGGAAAGCAAGAGCCCTAATTACTTGGCAGCTGCCCACTGGGCTGGAGAGAATTGCGGCTTGGCATTCTTGGATCTTTCGACCGCAGATTTTCGCATGACGCAAACGGAGAGTCTGGCCTGGCTCCTAGAAGAATTGGGCAGGATAGAGCCTCGAGAACTCCTGGTGCCGCAGGATGCTGAACGAGACTCAAACTGGTGGCGCCGTCAGCTGTCGGAATGCAGAGTCCAATTTCTAGAGACGGAGTCTTTTGATTTCACCAGAGCCCACAAACGGTTGCTGGATCAGTTCCAGGTTCACTCCCTGGAAGGTTTTGGTGTCCGCAATCTGCCATTGGCTGTGAGTGCTGCTGGTGCGGTTCTCTCCTATGTGCAGAAGACCCAGCAGCAGGCCGCTGAACACATTCGTCGAGTTATACCCTACCACCGCAGTGACTACATGGTCATAGACGAGGTGACCACGCGGCATTTAGAACTGTTTCGTTCCTGGCACCATGGTGGCCGTAAGGCTACACTCGTGGAACTCTTGGATCAAACGGTCACCTCCATGGGGGGACGGTTGCTGAAGGTCTGGATGCACTACCCATTGATTCAGCCTGAAGCTATTGACGTCCGGCAGGATGCTATTGTTTGTTTTCGAGAGCATGAAGCCATACGTGCCCAAGTACGCCAGGAGTTGGAAACTGTTTACGATCTTGAACGGCTTAACAGCCGGGTTGCCATGGGTTCGGCCACCCCACGCGATCTTGCCTCCTTAAGGAAGTCTTTGCAGTCTCTACCCCGCCTTAAATATCTCCTTGGTAGTTTGGGGGATCGAACCCTGTCTGAGCTGACTGACAAATTAGATCCTTTGGAGGACGTTTCCCTCTTGCTTCAGGAAGCGCTCGTGGATAATCCACCCCCAAACCTTGCAGAGGGTGGCGTAATTAGAACAGGATACGATGAGGAGTTGGATCGGTTGCTGAGCCTCAGTCGTGATGCCAAAAAATGGATTGCCCGGCTGGAAGCAGATGAGCGGCAGAAAACAGGTATCACCTCTCTTAAGGTTGGCTACAATAAGGTTTTTGGCTATTATCTGGCAGTCTCAAAGGCTAACCTTGCCTCGGTGCCGGATCGATACATTCGCAAACAGACATTGGTTAATGCTGAGCCCGCGCCAAGGTTGCCAGCCAGGGGGAGCGTATTCAGACAACCGCTGCTGTGATAGCGGAACTGGACGTCCTTGCAGCTCTGGCAGAGGTCGCTAACCACAGAAACTACTGCCGACCTCGAATTGATGACGGACCGGAGATTAATATAGTGGAGGGACGCCACCCAGTGGTTGAGGCAGCCCTGCCCCAGGGGAGCTTCGTTCCCAATGATGTGCATCTGGATAGTGTTAGCCAGCAAGTAATAATAATTACCGGGCCCAACATGGCAGGGAAGTCCACCGTTCTTAGGCAGGTGGCGCTCATAGTCCTCATGGCGCAGATGGGGGCACCTGTGCCTGCAACTTCTGCTCGAATCGGAGTTGTCGATCGCATATTTACCAGGGTAGGTGCTACTGACGAATTGACGAGGGGGCGTAGCACTTTTATGGTGGAAATGCAGGAAACCGCACATATTCTTTATCAGGCTACGGACCGCAGCTTGGTTATTTTGGATGAGATTGGCCGAGGAACAAGTACTTTTGACGGCCTGAGTATTGCCTGGGCTGTGGCCGAATTTCTCCATGACTGGGAAGGGAAAGGGATCAAGACCCTATTTGCTACCCACTATCATGAGCTCACCGATCTAGCAGAAACCGGATCACGATTGAAAAACATGAACGTGGCGGTGAAGGAGTGGGGGGACAGGATAATTTTTTTGCGAAAGCTGGTGGAAGGCGGTACAAATCGGAGCTATGGTATTCAGGTAGCACGGTTGGCAGGCTTACCCACTGAGGTTGTGGAAAGAGCCAGGCAAGTGCTTCAGCACTTGGAACAAGAGACCACGGATGTGGAAGGACTTCCGCGGCTGGCTCGCTCATCAGCAGGGCGCCAGAGTGAACAGCGCCAGCTTTCTCTCTTCCAGCAGTCAGGCCAGAAACTTCGTCGTCGCCTGCTGAATCTGGAGCTTGAGGAAATAACTCCCATTGAAGCTCTGAACGAGCTTGCCAGGCTGAAGAAATTGTTTGACAAAGAGTGAGCTGGCTTACTGTTATATGGGATATTTATAATAATTGATTAATATTATACTTTAATAAATTTTGTGATCTGCTTATGCGTTTTTTTCGTCCTATCATAATCGAGCCGCCGCGATTCAGCTGGCTGATCTCCCTCCTTCTTTTACTGGTGTGGACGGCTGTTGCTGTTGCTCCCGCTTCAGCAGCACGTCAGGATAGGTTGAAGGGGGCAAAAGACTGTAGTCAGAGACTCTACAAATCTAAGAAACGCATTAGATACCGGGATCAGTGGATGAGATGCGTTCAGGGTTATGAGAGCTACTACCGCAAATACCCCAAAGGCCGTCAAGCAGATGAGGCTCTTTATGCTACAGCGAAACTCTACAAGGGTCTCTATGGCTACTCTCGGCTGTCGAGCGATTTGAACGAAGCTATCAATAGGTTCAGGCAGGTTGTCAAAAGATTTCCGAAAAGCAGATTTGCTGATGACGCCCAATAGCAAAAGCGGCTCGCGCAACTTGAGAGCAAGACAGGCAAAGGAAGGTCGAAGCAAGAGTTGCCACGCCTGCCAAAAATACCAGCTGTGGCCTCGACTTCTCTGTCGAGGGTGACCGATATTCGCCACTGGTCTGCGCAAGACTATACCAGGATTGTGATTGATGTGAATGGCCAGATAGAGTACAGCAGTCACTTACTCAAGCCCGATCCTGCAATAGGAAAACCACCTAGGCTTTATATTGACCTTCGGAACTCAGCACTGGATCCCACTTTTGCAGGAGCTATTCCCATAGGGGATGGCCTGTTGCGCAAGGTACGAGCTGCCCAGTACAAACCCAAGGTGGTGCGGGTGGTATTGGATATCGAGACAATAGAAGACCACAAGATTTTTTCCTTGAGTGATCCCTTCCGCATTGTGATCGACGTTACGGGGGAGAGCAGAAAACGAGTACTGTTACCTGGTAAGGGAGAGGTTCCGAGCATTACCTTGGCCCAACAGTTGGGATTGGGAGTGAAAAAGGTTGTTATCGATCCTGGCCATGGGGGCAAAGACCCGGGAGCGGTAGGTCCGAGCGGAGTGCGTGAGAAAGATGTTGCCCTGGCTATTGCCAAGAAACTGCAAAAGAAACTGAGAGAAGAACTGAAGCTGGAGGCTATTCTCACTCGAAAATCGGACACATTTCTACCGCTGGAGGAGCGCACTGCTCTTGCCAATACCCAGAAAGCGGATCTTTTTGTTTCCATCCATACCAATGCCCATAAGAATAGGCGTGTTTATGGTATGTCCACCTACATTCTCAACGTGGCCACCGACGCCGAGGCAGCGCGCCTGGCGGCTTTTGAAAATGCCGTTTCCGCTAAACGAATCAGTGACTTGGAGAAGATTCTCAACGATTTGATGCTGAATTCCAAGATTAATGAGTCCAGCCGCCTGGCCGACGCAGTTCAGCATGGGATGCTTAAGCGTTTGCCGAAAAACTACAGTAGAGTCAAAGATCTCGGGGTGAAGCAGGCACCTTTCTATGTGTTAATTGGAGCGCGGATGCCCTCGATCATGGTGGAGGCTTCGTTT
>CAMYLW010000166.1 GCA_947259475.1 Thermodesulfobacteriota bacterium | reverse complement strand
GGGGCCAAGAAAGGCATCCCCACAATGATTTTGGCGGCATCCTCTGTTGATGACGTCTTCGTTATTGTCCTGTTTACCATCTTTTTGGGTATGTACGGTGGTCACAAGGTAAACATCGCCTGGCAGTTGGCCGGCATACCTATCTCCGTTGTCCTAGGTATCATCGTTGGCCTGATTCCCGGCTACTTGCTTTACAAGCTTTTTCTCAAGTACGACTGGCAGCCACCCAGGCGCACCCTGCTGATTATTGGGACCTCCATATGTCTGATGTGGCTTGAGGAAGTGGCTCAGGATGTGGTTCCCGTTGCCGCCTTGTTGGGGGTAATGGCCATTGGCTTCATCATCCTGGAGAAGGAGGAAGCCATTGCTCACATTATCTCCCAGAAGCTCAAAAAGCTCTGGGTTTTTGCGGAATTGCTGCTCTTCGTACTGGTAGGAGCCCAGGTCAATGTTTCCGTGGCCTGGAAAGCGGGGGCGGCAGGCCTGATCATTATCTTTATCGGTTTGGTGGCCAGATCAATAGGCACCTATATTTCGGTATTGGGAACTGACTACACCAGGAAAGAACGGTTGTTTTGTGTGGTTGCCTACGTGCCCAAAGCCACGGTACAGGCGGCGATTGGTGCTGTTCCCTTGGAGGCCGGGGTGGCGGGTGGCGAGGTAATTCTGGCGGTGGCTGTGCTCAGTATTCTGGTGACAGCACCTTTGGGTGCCATTGGTATCATGCTCTTGGGCGAACCTATTCTGGAAGAGGAGAAATTGACAAGCTACCGATTCAAGACGCTGCGAGAGAAGCTGCAACTGCCCAGGGTTGGCGAAAGGATCAGAAGCAAGAAGCATGGCACCATCTGGAAGATTATAGAGGAAAAAGAGGTCTGGATAGAAGTGTCCGAGGAGGAAGGACTCGAACCCGGCCCCATGCCGGCCATCTACATAAGATACTGGAAGCCTGAAAGTTCCTTGGTTCCCGGAAGGGGTAAGACCATGGATCACAGATATAGTTTCATCGACAGTTCATTTCACGCCAACTGGGAGATATTGTATGACTAGCTCGCAGCAAGCAGCTGGCAGCGGGCATGGAGCTTAGTCAATTAGTTAATTAGGAAATTAGAAAATTAGTCAAATCGTTCAAACCGCTCACCGCATAGAGAATTAACATTTCCCCGGGAAAAATCTTCCTTTTTCACCCAACGCAGTATGTTAGGATGAGCCTTAGCAGCTTAAAGTTAGGGATGGTAGATTTTAGTTATCCTGAATATGAACCGCTGAGCTTTTAAATCTGAAATCTGCAATCTTAAATCCAAAATCGCCCCTGTGAGGTGTAATTATGCGATACAAATATGGCATGATCCACGGCCGATTTCAGCCTTTTCATCTTGAGCATCTACGGTACTTTCGTTTGGTCTGGGAACAATCTGAGCATGTGATTGTGGGTATCACCAATCCTGATCCAAGTACTATTCTGGCGGATGAATTGAATGAGCATCGTCACCTTCCAGAAGAAAATCCACTTACCTTTACGGAAAGGCTAATGATGATTCAAGAGACCCTTGGCGACGAGGGATATCCACTGGAGCGGATCTTTATAGTCCCCTTGCCGATCCACCATCCTGACCGTTGGCAATACTATGTTCCACCTGGTGCGGCAATGTTTGTTGTGGTCTATTCTCCCTGGGAAAGGCAAAAGGCGGAACGATTTCGTAGGGCTGGGCTCGAGGTCGTTGTGGTGGACAACTTGAAAAAAGGAATCAGCGGCCAGGAGGTGCGTTCTATGCTTGTATCGAATGGCAACTGGGAGAGGTTGGTTCCACCCACTGTGGCTCGGTTTTTACAGCGAAAGCCGGAGGGCGAGGGATGAGCTGGAAAACGAAACCCACTGATCGGTTTGTATTGAGATTCATCAAGGTCTATATCTCGGCACCGGTATCAGCGGTGTTGGTGCACACCATGCCGGAAATAAGACCCGCCGTTCTCACCTTGGTGGCAGCCTGTTTGGGAATCAGCGGTGGCATTGCCTTTGGACTGGGTTTGGCCTGGATAGGGGCGCTGCTGGCTGCAGTTGCTCAGATTCTGGATGGCGTAGATGGTCAGGTTGCCAGACTGACTGATAAAGTGAGCTCTGAGGGGGCTTTTCTGGACTCGGTATTGGACCGTTACATGGACTTTTCTCTCCTGTTCGGTATTCTTCTTCACTGTCTTCGCTATTCAGGTGGTGTGGGGTCGGGAGGGGTAATTATCAGCCCCGTTTGGCTGATTGTGCTTACAGGTTTGGCAGCTGCGGGTTGCAGCCAAGTCAGCTATGCTACCGCTCGCGCTGAAAGTCTTAAACTGGACTATCGCCGGCCGGAGTATGCCGGGAAAGGAAGCCGTACCACGGTCATTATCATTTGTGGACTTCTCACACCCTTCTGGATTCACTTCCCCTTGATTGCCTTGATCTACCTTGCTCTCCACCCGAACCTGGCCGTGATTATATCACTGATGCGACTACAGGGCAGTGGGCGGGAGATTAGTAAGCAGTAGGTACCAAGCCGCACCTTCTAAATCCGAATATCGAAATTGTCCTTCGGACTCCCCACCCTGCGGGCGGGTCCCCAGTTTTTAATTTCCCAATGTTCAAAACGAAGACTAAGGCACGAATATCGAGATTGTCGGGTTTCGGTCATTTGGATTTTGGTAATTCGGATTTAGAATTTATCTAGAGACTGCCTATTGATTGGGGTTAACGACAAACGACCCATGACTAGTATCCCGAAGTCGCTATGTGCTTTGAACTAAGTGTCTAGTGACTCCTCCTCGTCTCCGTATCGTCTTTTCTTGATTACCACCCTGACAAACCCGGCGACAGTTAACAACGCTGCAAGAAAAAACAGGATTCCATAGAGGTTGTTAGCCAGGTACGAGAACCAGGTAATTCTTTTTTTGAGATGGTTTTGCCACCTTCTCTGAAGCTCATCCGGAGGAATTGAGAAACTCTTCAGAATCGCCACATCCACTTCATCGCCATCCTCCATATGTTTGAGCAAGTCAAGGAGTCCCTTCCTGCCAAACGCTTGGTTGATAAACTCCACCAAGCTTTTGCTCTCCTCATAAGCCAGCTGCAGAGACTTCTCGTCTCGAGGAAAACGCTCATCTAATCTCCTGAGACTTAACAGCTTGTTTGCTAAAACAGCCTGATCGAGAATCGATCCTTTTCTGCTCATTATTATCTCTGCTATACCGTCACTGACCCACTGGGAGACCCCTTCATCAAGCCACCTTGGCAGTATAACTTTGTTTATTTTGTCATGAAGGAGCAGGTGACATAATTCGTGCTTTATGATCGATCCCAGGCTGAAGGGCTTCGTATTCATCTTCGAATGGTCAATCACTATCAGATTTCTTTGGGAGACAGCGTAGGCAACAATGAGACTGTTCCCGGTCATTTTCTGAAATTTTTCTGAATCATTTACAAGTACTATTGTTGGTTTGAAATCTATTGTCCACTCAAGAGTGTTTTCCAATTCAGTTTTTAATGTGGGATACACATCGATGATTTCTTTTGCAGCAATTCTTAGTGGTTTTTCAAACAGAACAATCAATTGATCCGTTTGAATTATTTCTGTGTTCTCGGCGTGAAGCGTCTGAAAGGGAGTGATGGAAAGAAAAAATGCTAGGAGCAACACCTTTTTGGTCATGCTCTTTTCCTCAGTGCTAGCTTGTAAACATACCGCAACGCACGTCTGAGCCGATTCCCCATCAAAACGGGGAACGGGGAGCAGAAGTCCCAAAAATACCACCAAATAGCAACCTTTCAAAGATATTTGCTCAAAATACCAGACTCTGTGGCTTAGCACAAAGATATCTGTCACCTCAAAATTTACGTATGGCTTGAATTTTGCAATGAAATTTCAGCCGGAAGCGGCGCCGATTTCGGCTGCCGGTCCAAAAGAGCAAAGGAGATTTTGGGAAGGAGGTCCCCATCATGTTCCGTCTCATCAGGATGTGCCCAAAGTGCAGAGCCAAGATTATGCTCAGAGTGAGGATAGGAAAGCGCGTGATGTGCCCCGAATGTAAGGATATGTTCGTGGTGGCCGAAGCAGCCTAGTGAAGGTCAGAAAGAAACAGCAGATAAGCTAAGAGGTTGCCTCGAATCAATTAACCAGGGAAAAACGAAGGATAGGACCAGCTATGACACTTACCAAAGCCGACATTGCAAATGTCATTAGCAGCCAGGTAGGGTACACTAGGAAGCATTCGCTCAGGGTAGTCGACTCCCTGTTCGAATTGATCAAAGGTTCACTGGAAAATGGCGAGGATGTCCTCATAAGTGGCTTCGGAAAATTCACGGTGAAAGAAAAAAGGGAGAGAAGGGGAAGAAATCCCCAGACTGGAGAGCCGATCACTCTGGCATCCAGAAAGATCGTGACCTTCAAGTACTCTGGGAAGCTACGGCATTTTGTGAATGGGAACAGTTAGCCGCGCTCTCCATGGGACTGCCCCATCATAACCCTGGAACGCATCGTGCTTATCCTCTCCATTGAAATAAACCGTTCTATTTGAAGAGGTCATCCTGCACTTCTATCCTGCGTTGTTCCAGAGCATGTTTCAGGAACATCCTTTCTGCATTCCTGTAGTCTTCTCGAGAGTAATGGTTCTGGTTCTCCGGGATTCTGAACAGGGTTCTATACTTCTTCAGTAACAAATGAATCCCGGATTTCTTTTTCCTTTTCTTCATTGTCAATCTCGCTTGCAGTTTCTGGATTGGCCCACCTGAACATCACAGCCAGATTGAATGCCCGGCTGGAGATTTTCTGCGATCCTGCCCACTTCTTCGCTCTATTCCACTTCGTCTTTCTGGACCACTGTAGTGAGGATCGTCGAACTTTCGGCGGTCCTGACAGGAACGTCGCTTTTCGCCCCTACGGCGCTCTTAACCTTGAGCAAAGTGTGAAACACCGAGTCGAAACCTGGATCAAAGCAAACAGCTTTCTTGCAGGTGCTGATTCACGAATCGTCAGGGTTCGTGGATCATGCAGGTTAGGTGGGCACGTCGAGAATTTCTCATGCACGTATTGATCGTTCGTGGTGCTTATTAGCACTGTTGTTAACACAAACCATACCAACTCAGACTAGTTTAACTTTTATCTGTATTTACGATTATTTATACGGTTATCCGCGGAATAATTCTGACACATTCTTGGGTAATGCAGTTCATAAAGTGGAAAAAAAATACCACCTTTTTCTAGATTATTGGCGCGGAGGAACCAAGGAGAAATTACAATTTTTTGTTTTAATTTCAGCCGCCTGGCATGCATTTTGCTTTCAAGATAACTCTAAAGGGTTGAAAATACAGGATATAACAAATTCTTATTACCCAATCCCCTGTTACAATCTCACTCTGCTCCACTCAGAGTTGAGTGCTAAAGAAAGAGGGGACAGAAGATGATTGGCGAAGATAGGCGAATATATCCCAGAGCGGAGGTTAGATGGCCGGTCTCCGCAATGACTGCTGAGGGGTCACTTCAGGGGGAAACGATGAATCTCAGCATGATGGGGGCGTTTATCTCTTGCTCTAGACCCTTGGGCCTGGACGAGACCGTGGCCTTGACCATAAACATCCCCGACTCGGACCATTCGTTGACAGTTAGGGCGCAAGTGGTGTGGTCAAATGCCTGCGTCAGTGGTGACGACAAAGGCCCGAATGGGATGGGGGTCAGGTTCATATGGCACTGGCCCGCAACATTAGTAGGGTGGGAGCAGTGAAAAAGAGCATGGACGCACCTGAGGTAAGAGACAGCTTTTGAGGAAGGACAGCTGCCATGACCTTAACCAAAGCAGTCATTGCTGAAGTGATCCACAATCGGGTGGGCCGCACCAAGAAACAATCCGCTGAGCTGGTTGACTGCCTTTTCGAAATCATCAAAGGAACCCTGGGAGATGGGAAGGATGTCCTCATCAGCGGGTTTGGAAAATTCTCCGTCCGTGAGAGAAAAGAGAGAAAGGGCAGGAATCCTCTCACCGGGAAGCCATTGGTGCTGCCGGCGAAGAAGGTGGTAACGTTTAAGTGTTCGGGGAAACTGAGGGATAAGATTAACGGTAATAGATAGATACCAAACAGAGCCAGCTAAAGAGGGTTACATTGATATGGTTCTAGGAATCAAAAGTCGCGGCCAACCCAGAGCCAAGGTCAAATGGCCCGTACATATACAAACCACCCGTGGTTCCATCTACGGGGTAACCACGAACGTTAGCACTAGTGGCGCTTATATTTCTTGCCAGGAACCTTCGCAGGTGGCAGGTAAATTACGGGTGACAATTGAGGTTCCCCACCGCAGAGCACTCAATATTGTTGCCAGGGTCGTCTGGCATACAGTCACCATCCCCAATGAAACTACTTCAGGTTTCGGTATTGGTGTAAAGTTTGCCAATATCTCCGCTGAGGATCGCCAGCTTCTTAAGAGCCTGCTCGCCAAATATTTAGAAGGAAATTAGGTCCTCCTTTTTATACCCTAACGTTGCAGACCTACTTCAAAAACGCGCTAGAGTCCGCTCCCGCCGAGGGCGGGACGACGCACAGGTTCGGCCAGGACGAAGCGTACTTCACCGTACGTGAGATCCTGGCCGAGGCGAGCACCGTTCGGCCCGAGCTCACGGCCGAGGGCAGTCGCAGATGGGGTACTATAGCGCGAGCTTGGCGATTTTAGCCGGTGTGGGTTTGCAACGTTAGGGTACACTTCCTTGGCACCATGTTTGCATGAAATGTCAGCAAGGTGAGCGTATGGCTCACCAATACCATTTCCCTCTTTTAGTCCCCCATCGGCTCGGAAGAGTCGGTGGGGGTTTTTTTTGATCACCTTTCCCCTTGCACCCGCTTTTTGCTTGCTGTAACCTACCGTCACTTCCCGCTGACTGCCTGGGCTGAAGCGAGGAAAAGAAGTGAAGAGGGAGGCTGTAAGGGAGTTTGTGGAGAGGAATGTAAGAACAAGAAGGAGTAAAATGAAATGAAAAAGGTTTTGCTAGTACTGTTGTTCGTAATGATCCTTCCTTGTAATACCCTTTCTGCAATCCAGAAAAAAGAACAGAGATTAAAAGCAACTACTGCTGCCTTGGTGTTTCAAGCACTACAGTTGGGTGAGAGAGCACAACAGTTATTTAGCATTAAGGACGAGTTGCTAAGAATAGTACAAGAGAGAGAGGGCCAGATCACTTTACAGGAGGATTTTATAGTTGATGCGGTAACTGAGTTAAAATACGTTGCAACTGTTGCTTACTTTGAAGGTAATTTACTAGGAGCAGTGCTGGCTTTAAAGGAAAAATTTAAATTGCAGTTCATAAATGACAGGATAATTGAATTGCAGAGTTCTTTGGAAAGTACGACGGCAAGTTTGAAACCCATTCAAGTTGCATATTCTGGCATAGAGAATACCGCAGCCTTACAACAACTAGATAGATCCATGAAGATAGTGCAGTCATTAATAGAGACGTACAGAAATAGTATTGAAATACTGTTGAAAATGAGGGAGAAGCAAGCAAAAGAAATTGAGAAAGTGCAGCCATAGCATCGAAAAACGGTAGTCAAGAATCCGGGCCCAAAGGAAGTGTTTTTGATTTGCCACTGGAAAGGATTGCAGGACTACCGGATCCGGTCTCCCCGGTTAGTGCTCGGCATTCAACTATCAGCTATCAAGTCTTTGAGAATACAAACCGCAGAACCGCAGAACAAGGAACCGCAGAATATCGAAGTGAAAAATATAGTCTTACTTATTCCAGGAACTTCTGCTGTTCGAAATTCCTTGTTCGATATTCGATATTTGCAGGGACCTTGACTATTGGAAGTCTGAGCATACAATTAAGAGATCTAATGGCAGTCAGGGGATAGAGTGTAGCCCGGATATTTGAGAGTAAGTGACAGTTGATCATTAAGAAGAGGCGCAGTGATGGCGAAGCTGAATAAAATGGCATTGGGATTGATAACCGAGCTTGGGTCTATTCGAGATGAGTTAGGCGCGGCGATGAACAAGATAGAAGGTGAAGGGAAAGCCGACGTTGTCCATGCATACGGCCGCCTTGCGGACTTGACTGCAAACGTCACTCTTCTGGTCGGTCAATTCAACGTGAGGAATCTAGTCAAGTTTCTCAAAAGGAAGCTTCAATGACAGATTCTACCTATAGAAGGGATTATTTGACCGGGGATAAGAAGTGCATATTTTGTGGTGCAGGCGCGGAAAATGTGCGCTCTTTGAATACGAAGGGAGAGCTCAAGGGAGGAGTAGAGGGTTTTTATTATCGATGTGGTAAATGCAAACAGTACTTTGTAGAGTACTGGATCAACGGAGAATTGAAAACGGTCCTTGCCTCCTGACGGGGACCTCAGTGTGGTTCAGGTGAACCTGTGAATGAGAAGAGTGAGGCAGGGAAATAATTCTACATCGAAAACTTGGTCCCGAGTTCTTCACTTGGCACTATATTTGCGTGAAGATAATGCCCAGCCCGCATGTTTCATGCGGGCTAGTACAGGAGGAGTTGCGGGGAAGAGACCTCTCGCAGAAGCTAGGTCCTCATCCAGGGTGCTACCAAGATGTTGCGTTTTCCCAATCTACTGATACTGCCTGACAAGGTCTACAGCCTGAGCATTGAAGAATTAAACAGCAAACGGGCCTCTGACCGCTTCCTCATCGACCATACGGTGAGGGGTGTCAATTTCTCAGACCCTTTTGATGCGTGGACAACCTCCCTTGCTTTGAGTAAGGAATTCCTCGAAGATTATGGTTTGTATAAACTTAAGATTCCCCTCGAATGGCTTCTCATTCGGTTCTTGCGCCATCATGTTGAAGCTGACTCCCTCAACCATCTCTCCACTGACGATGGCCAGGTGCTCACATCATCAAATTTTAGAGAGTACTTGGGGCGTGAGTTTTCCGGTACTGAGGCTGAGGAGATACTCCGGACTCTGATACAATCTTGGGCCGGGGTTCATCCAGGAGGGGCACTGGAATTTAGAGACCTCTTTGTATCAACCGATTTCACCCTGGAGATATTAGAACCAAGTCTAGAGGCATTAATATCGCAAGGTAACATTAAAGAATTGGGCCAAAATGTTTATGCGGTCAGGTGAACGGGATCAAGTTTGCGGTTGACTCTTGTCAGCCCATTCGTGAGCCTCCCGTAGTCACTCTTTTTTCGATAAAGCTGTGGAATTTCCCACACATCGTGTTCGACTGCTCGTCGATGCGATTTTTTGCGAAATTGGAAGAAAATAGCAGAAAAGCTTGGGATAGCCCCACAAATAACATTGTAAATAACACATTTATCATAAGGATATTCCTCAGTTTATTATATGGGCTGAAATTGTATATTGATTTTCATGTGTTGCAGAGTTGACATCAAGGTTTTCCTGTCCTGCCGTTTAGTTAGTCCGTGTGTATAACTCCAGAAGGCAAATTCTATTTTTCAGGGCTAATCACGTTTGACGAACTCCTTATCCATTAGTAAAGGTTAATCTAAGGGGAATTGAGTTCAGTCTGACCATCATTATAAGCCGGCCACAAGAAGGGAGTTGCCAGGGTGGTAATCTGTGAACTTTGCGAGCAGGAGAAAGAAAAGGCATATTCGTGCATGAAAAGACTTAAAGAGCAAATCCCCTTTGGAAATGAAACTCAGATCAGTCTTGTACCCCACAATTGCCAGGAATGTTCGGTTGGAATGGGTGGCTTTCATCACCTCGGTTGTAGTGTCGAGCAGTGCTCCAAATGTCACGGTCAGTTATTGTTCTGTTTATGCGAGGGTGGAGAGGAATATCGTAAATTGACTGCTCATGTGTGGTATACACGGACACGCAGAACAATGCATGAGTCAGTTATCGGTAAGAGCTAGCCTGGATAATTTATGAATTGACTACTCCGACTGTGGATATGAACGCCCTTCCGGGCGTCCTCGGGTCTCGAACCCTGCGACGTACTGTTCAAGTACGCCTCGGATTCAAGC
>CAMYLW010000165.1 GCA_947259475.1 Thermodesulfobacteriota bacterium | reverse complement strand
TTCTCGAAACTGTGGGACCGGAGGGTGACATCAAGTACTGGCGCGATAGTGAGGAGCTGCACCACGTGCCCAAGAGAAGGCTAGAAGACATTATTGTGGGTTAAGGAATGGGGCATGGAGCATGTTTCAACCGCTCATTTCAAAAAGATTTTCGCCTGCGTCCTAGTTGACCTGGCAGTCTATCTATTTTACGGAAAATAAGCCAAATTTTCATCTATACGGGTTTTTTACCCAAAACGTCCCGTACACAAAGTGGGTAAACTTACCCATTTTGTGTACGGGATAAAATGGGTAAGTTGCACAACGGGAGCGAAACAAAACGCTGCCACTAGTCATTCCACCTTTGACCTGTTACAATTCGCCCGTTATCAGGGGCCATACCATCTGAACATCTTGGAAGGTCTCGCTCAAATTCTTCATTAAGGCAATCACAGTTGCCGTAACTTGGTTTTATCAACCCCATGCTATACGATTTCCACATTCATACCCGTGAGTACTCGGACTGCTCCATAAGCTCGGCGGAGGAAATGTGTCTCAAAGCTGTTGAGGCGGGACTATCTGGAATAGCTCTGACCGAGCACGACGTCTGGTGGCCTCTGACTGACATACAGGAACTGCAGCACAGGTTTCCACAGCTAACCATCATGCGAGGAATCGAGTACTCCTGCCCGGAGGGACACTTCCTGGTCTTCCTGCCCGATCCTGGGAATGGAAACCTTTCTGGCTGGCGCTCTGTGGTAGATCTAATCCCGCTTGTTCGCCATCATGGCGGCATCGTCATCTGGGCCCATCCTTTTCGCTTTGATAAAACCCGGCCATCCTGGTTGAAACATGTAAGACCAGATGGTGTGGAGGTGGCCAGCAGTAACATGCACTCCCAGGCTGGAATCAGGGCGAGAAAGGTCGCTGCTGATAGGGGAATCATGACTTTTTGCAACAGCGATGCTCATCATGCCTCCCTTCTAGGTAATTACGGCAACGAATTGGACTTTTCTTTGACCAGCGTTGAAGACTTCATCACCTATGTCCGCAAGCAAGAACACGGAGACGGTATCAGGCGAGCCTCTCCGGTGGGAGCGGCTTCCTAGTCCTGCCTGTCCCGGGCGTAGTCCCGGGGAGTTTGTCGAAGGATAGCCGCGATGCACTGCAGCCCGATTGTTCATCACGGTGGAAATCGGATGGCTCGAACGGTTAGCAAGACTGAAACCTGGGTTGGCTATGCCATTCTACTTGTTCTGGCGGTCATCGCCGGGGGGATCTTCCTCAAACAGTCCCGGTACGAACAATCAATCCTCAAGCCTGGCGCACTGCAAGCAGAAAGTCCTTCTCAAGCGTCTCCTCTCACCAGTTCGCCACGGGACCTTATCCAGTTCGCCCCGGATGGGCTGACCCCGCTTACTCCCTCCGAAGTCTTTGGGCCTGAAAACCTCTCCGACAAGATTAACGGTAAGGCTGAGCTTTATCTCTCCGCCGGATTCGTCAATCTTGCCAGTCAGCGTTTTGCCATTGAAGATGAGCCTACTGCTTGGATGGAAGCATTCATTTACGAAATGGATTCCCCACGGGGTTCTTACGCTGTTTACAGTTTGCAGAAAAGGTCTGAGGCCGCAGAGTTGGACACAGGCGATTTTGCCTATAGAACAGAAAATGCACTTTATTTTGTTCACGGTTCTTACTACGTGGAGATAGTTGCGTCGGTTGCCCAGGAGAGGATGGCTGAATTGATCCTCTTTTTCGGGGACAATTTTATCCGCAAAACCACAGTAGGACGCGAAGCAATTAATGAATTCATTTTATTTCCAACCAAGTACCTCAATAAAGCAAGTATTTCCCTTTTACCTTCAGACGCTTTCGGCTTTCAGCAGTTCGATTCAATTTTCACTGCCCAGTATGAAGTGGGAGATACAGAGCTAACCGCATTCCTGTCTCAGCGTAAAAGTCCAGCCGAAGCCGTCAGGCTGGTGGAATCCTACACCTCGTTCTTAATAGAATTCGGTGGCACCGAACTGCAATCGACCCTGAACATCCCCGGAGCAAAGCTGGTGGAAATAATGGACACCTTTGAATTGATCTTCAGCCGGGGCAACATCCTTGCCGGCGTCCACGGCGCGGAGAACAAAAAAGCGGCGGAAGAGCTTGCCCTGATGTTGAACCAAAATCTAGCGGAGAAAGGCCAGTGAATCAAAAAGCGCAGCAGCACACAACAAATCGAAGGGCTTTTCTTCTACGATTGCTCAAGGGAGGTATTTCCATTGGTGCTGCTTGCTCTTTGAGCTACTGGTTATATGACAGCACCGGTCCCGCCGCGCTCCCGAATCAAAAAGATCTGGTGACACTGCCCGATTTCTCCATCCCTGACCTTAAGGGTAGGATGAGCATCGTAACCGGACCTGACCGCATCAAGACTCTCAGTAGAGCGCTCAAGGGGGTCGGCGGCATAGAAGCCTTTATTGAAAAAGGTGACCGGGTGCTGCTCAAAGTAAACGCTGCCTTTGCGACCCCTCCAATCCTCTCGGCAACAACCAATCCACAATTGACCGCTGAAGTAGTCCGTCTGTGTTACAGGGCTGGCGCTTCTTCTGTGGTGGTCACCGACAACCCAATAAATGATCCGGCAAGTTGCTTTTCTCTTACCGGTATTGCCGAAGCGGCCCGTTCGCAGGGGGCAAAAGTCTTGCTGCCCAGGGCCCGCCTTTTCCAGCCTACTACGGTTCCAAACGGAACCCTGATAAGAAACTGGCCGATTCTCTGGGAGCCATTTCTGGGAACAAACAAGGTGATCGGCATCGCTCCGGTCAAGGATCACCACCGTAGTGGTGCTTCCATGACCATGAAGAACTGGTATGGCCTTTTGGGTGGTCGACGTAACATTTTTCATCAAGATATCAATACTATCATTACAGAATTGGCCATGATGGTAAAACCCACTCTGGTCATCCTCGACGGCACCACAACCATGATTGCCAATGGCCCCACCGGCGGAGCTGGGCAAGACCGTAGCGGATCTTCCCTATATCGTTAAAGCAGAAGCAGCGGGGTTGGGCACGGCAGATTACGAATCACTCAGTCCAGTACGTGTGAACGTGTCATAGAATCTTAGCGGTAGGCGATAAAAGGCTGAAGTAGTGGAGCATTGTAAAATCTCAAATCCCAAGCACCAAATTCCAATACTCAATGACAGAAACAGGTTTGGAATTTTGAATTTTGGTTACTCTACTACTCCAACACTCCAAACACAGTTATGTGGGTGGGAATTGCCCACCGAGCTTAGTTAGCAATCTCATGCGAATAGTAACGGTCAGACGCATATCTCAAGTCTTCTTCTTCCTGCTGTTTATATGGTTCTGCATTGTCACAACCATAGGGGTGCAGTGGTGGCAACTGCGGGGCTGGCCGGTCAACTGGTTCCTTCAACTTGATCCCCTGGTCGCAGTGGCTACCATGCTCAGCACCCAGTCGCTCTACCGGGGTCTTTTGTGGGCGTTGGTGACCGTGGTTCTGACCATACTTCTGGGTAGATTCTTTTGCAGTTGGGTGTGTCCTTTTGGCACCTTGCACCATTTCGTCGGCTATCTAAGCAAGCGCAAAAAAAGGATCTCAGCGAAAATTGGACTCAATCAATACCACCCCGGCCAGTCCATCAAATACTACCTTCTCATATTCTTGCTCACAGCGGCTGCCTCCAGCCTGCTTGGTCGTCTGTTCAGAATTGTTCCCAACAGACCCAAGCTCTCTATGGTGGTCGCGATAATTATTTTAACAGGTCTGGCATTGCTCTCCTTGCTCAAAGTCGTGCCCAACCCAAAGAAAGCCATGACCATTCTATTCTCCCTTATCGGACTTTGGCTGGGACTCGGTCTGATACTCCCGGCCGAAAACCTGATTGTCGCCTCCCTGCAAACCGGCCTACTGGACCCAATTCCTCTGTTCCATCGATCAATAAACCTTACTCTTTTGCCCCTGGCAGAGAGGCTTTCAGCTAGCCAGCGTTACTACCAAGGCAGCTTGTTGATCGGCGCCCTTTTTCTCACAACGGTTTTTTTGAATTTTAAGGTTCCTCGCTTCTACTGCAGATTCATATGTCCGCTGGGCGCCCTTTTTGGTGTACTCGGGACGTTTTCGCTCTGGAGAATAGGAAAAAGTGGGGATAAATGCAGCCAATGCCAACTCTGTGACACCGATTGCGAGGGGGCCTGCCAACCAGCCGACAAGATTCGCCTAAGCGAATGTGTGCTCTGCATGAACTGTTTGGAAAGTTGTCAAGATGGTATCGTCCGCTACCGCACTGCTCCTTCTGAAGCCGGCGAGATAACCCTGCCAGATCTTTCCCGCCGGGGATTTTTGGCCTCTTTTCTCTCAGGGGCAATGGCCATTCCAGTAGTGCGTCTGGGTGGTTTGGTAGGTCCCAACTTTCCCCCCTCAGTTATTCGTCCTCCTGGCGCCCTGGCCGATCCTGATTTCCTGGCCCGATGTCTCAAATGTGGCCAATGTATGCGAATTTGTCCAACCAATATCATTCATCCCGCCGGACTGGAGAGCGGCCTAGAGGGGTTGTGGTCTCCTATCTTGAACTTCCGAATCGGCACCAGCGGCTGTCAACTCAACTGTATTGCCTGCTCACACATCTGTCCCACCGCGGCGATCAGGCCTATCACCCTGGAAGAAAAACTTGGTCGAAAAGAATACGCCCAGGCAGGTCCTATCCGATTGGGAACGGCTTTTGTTGATAGGGGTCGCTGTCTGCCCTGGGCCATGGACAGGCCATGTATTGTCTGCCAGGAGAACTGCCCGGTGAGCCCAAAGGCAATCTTTACCCGAGAACACTTCAGCACGATCAGAGGTGGTGTTCTTACCATTCTGAAAGCTGATAAGCAAACTCTGGAATTTGTTGAGAGCGATCTACGGCCGGACCAATTCTCCACAGGTGACTATTACATCAAGACGGCTGATCGGCATGGAAAACAGCTTTTCCGAATTTCTGCAAACAGCAGCGACAGCGTGACCATCGCCGATAATAAGCCTTTGTATAGAGAACCTGGAAGTAAGGTTGAAATTCAGGTGAGGCTCCAACTCCCCCATGTGGATCTGAGCCTTTGTATCGGCTGCGGTATTTGCGAACATGAGTGTCCAGTTAGTGGCAAGAGAGCCATACGGGTCACAGCAGAGAATGAATCCAGAAGCCCGGACAGATCTCTGTTGCTGAGGAGTAGCTAGATCAGGGCGCAGCTGGCAGCAGGCAGAAATTAGAGGTCAGAGATCAGAGGACAGACGACAGCAGACAGAGATTTTCCTGTGGGACCGGCTTTCCCCGACCTGCCTGTCCCGGGCGTAGTCCCGGGGAGCCTGCCTGCTCTGAGCTTGTCGAAGGGTAGCCGCGATCTTGCGGTTTGAAAGGTTTTAACGACTTTAACTATTTGACTAATTTTCTAATTCTCGATTTAACGAATCGACGACTCGACGAATTAACCAATTGATCAACTTGCGCTGTGCGCGATGGAGGAAACAGGTATGTCCAAGAAACAGAATAAGTTCTCACGGCGCGATTTTCTCAAAACAGCCGGGGCGGCTACGGTAGGCTCTCTCTTGGGCGCAACCGAAACGGTGGGTAAGATAAGTGAAAGCTCCGGCACAGAGCTCGCAGTGGTCCCCACCAGGACTTTCGGCAAAACGGGAGCACAAGTCTCAATTCTCTCTTTGGGTGGCATGTTTGATATTCCTTCCAATCAGCTGCTGCTCAGACAAGCCGTAAAATGGGGCGTTACCTACTGGGATACCGCTGATTGCTACGAGGGCGGGAGTAGCGAGAGAGGGGTCGGCAAGTTTTTTGGCAAATACCCAGAAACCCGCAAGAAGATATTTCTGGTCACAAAATCTGATGCAAGAGATCCGGGGGGGATGACTCGATTGCTCAATAGATCCCTGGAAAGAATGAAAACAGACTATGTGGATCTCTACTTCGTCCATGGAATTAGCTCCATTGACGAGCTCGATGATGACACCAGAGCTTGGGCCAAGAAGGCCAAGGCCGAGGCGAAGATCAAATTCTTCGGTTTTAGCACGCACAGTAATATGGAAGAATGTATGCTGGAAGCGGCCAAACTGAGTTGGATCGACGGCATCATGATGACCTACAATTACAGGCTCATGAACAAGAGCAAAATGCAAGAGGCGGTAGCGGCTTGCACCGAGGCCGGCATCGGCTTAACTGCCATGAAAACCCAGGGGGGTTGGTCTTCTGGCTCTTCCAGTGCAGCCACACTAGTAGATAGTTTTATCCAAAAGGGATTCACGGATAAGCAGGCCAGACTCAAGGCTGTCTGGAAAAATCCCAACATAGCCAGCGTATGTTCACAGATGCCGAATCTTACCATCTTGATGTCCAACGTTGCGGCCGCAATGGGCAGGACGAGTCTTTCTGCTAGGGATCTGCACCTTCTGGATCAGTACGCCCGGGAGACCGCCTCTAACTACTGCGCAGGCTGCAGCAACATTTGCCAATCTGCGTTGGCCGAAGATATTCCAGTTGCTGATGTCATGCGCTATCTGATGTACCATCAAAGCTATGATGATTACGATCGCGCCAGGTCTTTATATGCCAGACTCTCACCTGATATCCGTGAGCAAATTGGAAATATCGACTATTCCCTGGCCGAAAATAGATGCCCGCAGGAAATTCCTATTGGCAAGGCAATGAGAAAGGCTCAGAAATTATTCGCTTAGTCCATATGCGGGCTGGAATACCATGATCATCGAACCTAAAATTCGCAATAACATTTGCGTGACCGCACATCCTTTGGGTTGTGCGGCTCAGGTTAGGGCTCAGATCAACTATGTAAAGGCTCGCGACAGAATTGAAAGTCCGAAGAGAGTTCTGGTGATTGGCGCTTCAAACGGCTACGGCCTTGCCGCCCGAATAGTTTCCACCTTCAGTTCAACCGCTTCTACCATCGGTGTTGCCTATGAGAGACCTGGGACAAAATCAAAAACAGGCACTGCGGGTTGGTACAACATTAAATCCTTTAAGAAAGAAGCGGGGATAGAAGGCTACCAGGCGTGGAACATAAACGGAGATGCTTTCTCGCAAGAGATTAAAGCACAGGTTTTGGACATTATCAGAGAAAACCTCGAAGAGGTTGATTTTCTCGTCTACAGTATTGCTGCACCAAGGAGAATGGATCCTCACACAGGGGAACTCTATTCAACTGTTATCAAGCCCATCGGCAATAAGTTCACCTCCAAGACGGTAGATTTCCTCAACGGCCAGGTAAATGAAATAACCGCGAAGCCGGCAACAGAGGAGGAGATTGCCCATACAGTAAAAGTCATGGGCGGGGAGGACTGGAGACTCTGGGTTGAAATGCTCCAGAACGGCGGCGTACTGGCGGAGAACTTCCTCACCATTTCCTTTTCCTATATTGGCCCAGATTTTACCAAAGCTATCTATCGGGATGGGACAATTGGCAAGGCCAAAGAGGATTTGGAAAACAGCGCCGATCAGATCAACAAGGTCCTGGCACCACAAAGCACTGATAACAAGGGCCAGCGCAGTAATTCCGGCGGTTCCCCTCTACATATCCCTTTTATACAAGGTTATGAAAGAAAAGAACCTGCACGAGGGCTGTATACAGCAGATCTACCGGCTTTATCACGATTTTCTTTTTACAGACAGCCCTCCCACATTCGACGATAAGGGCAGAATCCGCATGGACGATTGGGAAATGCGCCAGGATGTCCAGAGAAAAGTAGCCGAACTGTGGGATCAGGTGACAACGGAAAATTTGTCTCAGCTTGCAGATATTGACGGATTGCGCCAGGAGTTTCTCAGACATCACGGTTTCGGCATGCCTGGTGTAGAATACAGTCGAGATGTTGAGCCCGACATTTTCTAGAGCGGGGTTGATTGTAGATTGCAGAACCTTATGAGTTGCCCGTCTAAAAAGGGGAGCCCCCACCAAGGCACTAGGCTCTGATGGGGGCAGGGGCCATAAAACTAGAGCAAGACAAGGAGTTTTTGAACCACTGTTCTATTGACATAGGCAGGAATGATGCCAACGAGCACATAAGGCAAATTAACTAAATAAATACAATAATTTATCGGCAGCAATCTAAGGTGAATACGTTTTGTGAAATCACCAAATTTGGCGAAATGAACAAAGTCAGTCTGGTCCATAAGCCAAACACCCTTTCCCACCCTAACCGTTTTCATAGAAGCCCTTGGGCTGCAGCTCTCTTGAGCTTACTCCTACCTGCAAAACCAGGTACTTTCTGATGTCAAAGCAGAGGTCACATTTGGACATGTATTCCCTGGAAGGTTCGAAGCCATATTTGCTGGCGGCGAGATCCCCAAAACCACCAATGCCTTCACGGAAAAGGGTGGTTAAGAAGGGATAATCGTTTTGGGAGAGAGCAGTGCCGACATGGTCACATCTTATGGCAAGACCAGAACAGAGTCCCGGGATATAGTTTCCATATAGGTCGCAGTGGAAGTGACTGACATCCAGGAGTTCCCCGCATCCTCCCTTGTTTGCTGAAAGAGTGTCCTGGTAATTTCTCGTTCCATAGACTCTGGCAAAGGTCTTTAATGCTCTTCCACCAAAATGTATCCAATACCGCGAAGGAATCCTTGAGAGATAATTGTCCCCATACTTTTCTTCATACTCGGAAACCGTGTGAGTAGTCCGGTCGTCAAAAGCAGCAATCTCCGGGTAGAATTCTGATATCCAGGGAAAAACGCTTATATTAGCCTCCCTGCAAGCCTCTATTACCCCTTTGACTTTATAAAAGGGTATGTGCTCGTTATGAAATGGACTCATGGATATGAGCAGAGTGGAGAGGCCCCTTTCTCTCAGAGAAGAGAGAGTTTCTATCGCAGACTTTCGTTCTTTGAACCAGGAAGAATTCGTCTCCACATACTCAATATTGGCCCCCAAGGAGTGAACTGTTTCGACAACCATTTTCAGTCCAGCAAGGTCGAGAAACGGCTCCCCGCCGCCGATATGGACAGAGCGGCAGCCGAGGCTCTTGATCTTATTTAGAACTTCTATCAGGGTCTCCCTGTCAATGTATTCCTTTTTCCACCGCGGACTGCAGTAATAGAGGCAATGACCACAGGCGGAGGTGCAGTAGTAATTGGTGATAACCCCTCCGGAGTGAAGGTGCTTTATCTCAAATGCACTTTGTTTTTTTTGTCACGTATACTCTGTAGGATAGGGGAAAGCCACTCCCACATCAGTAGGGCACAAAGCTCAAGGCGTAAGGCAATTTCCAGCATGCAAAATACAGCTATTAGTTATAGGTTATACGTTATTGGTTACAGGGTATATGTAGTTCCGAAAAAATCCACATTCCGCAATCCGAAATTATTTCCCTATGCTCTATGCTCTCTGCCCTATGCCCGCCCCACTGACTATGCGAGATCCAATCCCCATTTTTTCAGAGCGGCCACGCCACCTTGAAGATTACAGGTGTCTCCTATCCCCATTTGGTCCAGGGTTACTTGAGCCTCATAGGAACGCACGCCGGTGTTACAGATCAGCACAAGCTTCTTGTCTTTAGGCACTTCCGCAATTCTCAGCCGCAGTTCATCCTGAGGAATGCTTTTCCAATGATCCGAATACTTCTCAACAAAAGGTTCCGCATTCCCCCAGCCGCGGCAGTCCAAGAAAATCACGTCGCCTTTCTCTCTTTGTTTCCAAAGCTCATCGAAATCATCCACATCCACAACTCTGTTCTTCCCGGCCAAAATGTTCTCTGCTGTGTTTCCGAGAGCATTTAGAATATCCATGGCCGCGGAAAATGGTGGAGAATAGGCCAGTTCCAGGTTAGCTATATCTTCTGTGGTGGGGTTGTATTTGAGAATGGAGGCCACCGCATTGATCCGGCCAACCGTGCCGTCACCCATACTGCCCACGCCCTGGATCCCGAGTACCCTGCCGGTACCTCTTTCCACCACCATTTCTAAGGTCATAAGATCCTTTTCCGGGTAAAAATGGGCCCGGTCAAACTGGATTACCAGAGCACTAATGGCATCAAATCCTTCACTGCGTGCTACATCACTACTTAATCCAGCAGCGGCAACAGACAACTCAAACACTTTCACAACAAAACTTCCCACGGCACCGGGAAACTCACTATTCCCCCCGGCAAGATTGTCTCCAATGATTCGTCCCTGTCGGTTGGCCATGGAACCAAGGGGGTAATAACCGGGCTTGCCGGTTATCAAATTGGTCACTTCCACGCAATCTCCACCTGCGTATATATCCGGATCTGACGTTTGCATTCTACTGTTCACCACGATGCCGCCCCTGGGCGAAACCTCCAAACCAGCAGCCCTGGCCAGGTCAGAATTAGGTTCAGCTCCCACGGCAACGATTACCATATCTGCTGCAATGATTCCCCCAGTGGTGATGGCCCGCTCCACCTTTTTGTTCCCCTCCAGACGCTCAACCCTGTCCTCCAGCTGAAAAGCAACTCCTTGCTCTTCCATGTGATGTTGGACAATCTTGGCCATGTTCTTGCCGACCAAACCTGGAAGGAGCTGGTTGGTGATCTCCACCACCGTGGTCTCTATGCCCCACATATCAGTAAGAGCTTCTGCCATCTCCAAACCAATGAACCCTCCACCAATGATGAGCGCGTTTTCGACCTGGCCGCTTGCAATTCTCTCTTTAATAGCAATGGCCGCATTCATATTGCTCACGGCGAAAACTCCCTCCAGATCAATTCCGGGTATGTCCAAGCGCCTGGGGCGACTGCCGGTGGCAAGCACAAGCTCGTCATAGGGTAGGGTGGTATCTTCCCCGGTTGTTAGATTCTGGATTTGAACTTTCTTCTCTTGGCGGTCAATGCTGAGGGCCTCGGTGTTGGTCAAAACCTCGATGTCTTTGGCTCCCTGGAAAAACTCCTTATCCCGGAGCATGTGAAAGCTGGTTTCCTGGAGTTGTCCCGGGTCGCTGACATCACCGGAGATGAAATATGGAATACCGCAGCCTCCATAGGAAATGAGGTGATCCTTATCCACCATGACCACTCTGGAATCTGGCTCCAACCTCTTGAAGCGACAAGCAGCTTTCGGTCCGAGAGCAACAGCACCAATAACAACAACATTTTTTTGCATGCCTAATTCCTCCTAGCTCGATCGAAGACTCGTTATCCCTTATAAGACAGTTCACTAGCAGATTTCAATGGCACATTTTAATTTGTCTAGGGCTAAAGCTTCCGCCCAGGGGGGTGATTCACTATTTTAACCCACACTGCCTAGGCGGCAATCAGACGTATGAAAGCATCACTCCAAAACTCCAATACTCCATTCATCCAAGGCAACAGGGCTCGGAGTTTGCAGAAGAGCGGAGAGGTTTCAGGTCCTATCGTGTTCCAATGAACCACTATTGGTATGGATTTTGCTGTTACCTGCACGTGACGATGAATAATCATTGGGCTTGTGATGTGGAGTAACTCCACACAATAAGGACCTGTGCAGAACAGTAGAGCCGGAGGTTCCCGTCCCGGTGGAGAGCGGGGCTGGATGAGCCTCATACGCTTCAATAGGTATAAGGATAAATTGTGTATGCGGACGTACAAAAAAAGACACAATACATCATTAGCCCCCAATCCAACGCAGTGAAATAAAGGGAGGTTCCCATGTCCTTCACAAAACTTCTCCTAATTTGGCCGGGATCCCCAGTCCTATCCATGCTCATTTGGATTGTGGTCATGGTTGTTTTGCTTTACCTGGCGCGCACCCCTGCCCACAAAGCAATCCACTCCTTGGCCCGAGTTATCCACAATGGCTTCCGTTTAATGTCGCGATCTGTAATGCTTGCTGAGCAAAAACTGGCGCAGCGCAACAAAGAGGTCTCGCTCTCCGCCGGAATAGAATCGGTGGAGCGCTTGATCGAGAGGGAATTTCACCGTGTCGATGCGGTGGTGAAGAGGGACCTCAGTGGTTATCCCACCCTGCACCGTGCTCTGTCGGATCAAACTACCAAGATAGATGAGGACTATAGGGAAAGCTCTGAGACACCTCCTCCTCCTCCTGGTTGGGTAGGTGCAGTAGAGGCGGTGGCAAATCTTCCTAATCAGGGTGACGGTACGGTTGCCAACATTTTAACTGAAATACATAAAACCACTGTTTCTCAGTACAAGACCACCTTGGAAGAGCATCGAAAGAATGTAGCTGTACGTCACAATCTTTTGAAGAAAATGATGCCCTACTGGCGCCGAATGGCTCAAACCCTTGAACAAGTGGGCAAGACCATAACTGGATTACACGAGCGTGCCAGGGTAATCGACAACCGGATGTCTGAATACGAGGAAATAAGGGAGCAGACTGACAAGGCAGCGCGAATGTTAACTGCCTCATCCCTCACCCAGTTTTTTATCTCCGGCTTCGTCCTGCTCATCGCCATAGGGGGTGCAGTAATTAACTTCAACCTCATTGCTCTTCCCATGTCGGAGATGGTTGGAGGCGGAAGTTATATCGGCGGTTTCAAAACCGCTAATGTTGCCGCTCTGGTGATTATTCTGGTGGAAGTTGCCATGGGCCTCTATTTGATGGAATCACTCCGTATTACCAGGTTGTTCCCGATTATAGGTCAAATGGATGACAAGATGCGCACTCGCATGATTTGGATTACCTTCAGCATCTTATTTGTCCTGGCAAGCGTCGAGTCCGCACTGGCGTTCATGCGAGATCAGATCGCCGCAGATATGCAGGCTTTGAGACAATCACTTGCAGCTGTGGAAGCAACTGGCGCTGCCGTGAATAGCTGGATTCCAACTGTGGGCCAGATGGTAATGGGCTTCGTTCTGCCCTTTGCCCTGACATTTGTGGCCATACCTCTCGAGTCTTTTGTTCAGTCTTCCCGCACTGTATTGGGTGTTACAGCAGCCGCGGTTTTGCGCTGGCTCTCCTTTTTCCTTCGCTTGCTGGGAAACGTAAGCCACTATTGTGGCGAGTTGCTGGTGAATATTTACGACCTGTTCATTTTTCCGCCGCTCTGGGTGGAAAATCTGATCAGGGACAAGAAACATCCAACTGAGATCATAATAGAGGAGGAGGTGTAGTGATGAAAAAGTATCTGGCCCTAATACTGCTTCTTTTGCCATTTCTGTGGGGCTGTCCTGATACCATCAGTCATTCCTAAGAAGGAGTTGAAGCGAGCTGAAGCGATCATCAACTACCTCCTTGGTACTTTACAACCCGGAGACAGTATGGCGGTGGCACGCATTGACAGTGGAAGCTTCAGTGAAAAGGACATTGTGGCCAAAATGACCTTTGACAAACGCCCATCGGTGGCAAACCAACAGAAACGTTTGTTCAAACAGCAAATCGATAACTTCGTACAGACTGCAAAAGGCAGTGCCTACACGGACATTACCGGCGGAGTCTTGCAGTCAGTGGAGTTTTTAAATGAGGCCGGAGCGGGACAGAAGTACATCCTCATATTCTCAGATCTTAAAGAAGAGTTGGTCAAAGGGCACGTCCGCAATTTTCCCATCCAGGTGGATGGCTGCAATGTGGTTGCTTTAAACGTCACCAAGCTGCGTAGCGACAACGTTGATCCCCGGGAATACTACAAGCGGGTTGCAGACTGGAGAGCGCGTGTTGAGGCAGGTGGCGGCAACTGGCGAATCGTCAATGATCTGGAACGGCTGGAAAACATATTCGAAGGTTGAGTTGATTCCCTAGCCCGGATATTTCTTGGGAGAGCGAGTTCTGCTTCAAACCTGAGTGACACAAATGGGCACTCTTGGCCTCATTCCGGCTGTACCTGTTGAGAGGCTGAGAGTGCCCTTTTATATAAGAGATTGATATTTAACAATTAATTGTCCCTGTAACCTTTGGCACACTGCTTGCTCTATTCAGTTTCGGAGACGCAATCACAAATCTTTTATGCTCAACGAAACGAAACGGTGCCCATGAAAATTTACAGGAAAAGCTCAATCCGGCCCCTCATGTTGGGGTTTTTTCTTATGTTTGCGCTCAGTGGCTGTGCTGTGGCAATAGGCGCTCTCGGCACTTTAGGGTCAGGCGTTGCCGGTGGCGCTGAGTACTTCGTATCGACCCCAGTTGCCAAGACGGTCTCCTATGACTACGACCGGGTGAAAAAAGCCCTTCTGGTAACGCTATGCAAGATGGTTATCGATGTGGAGAAGGTTAAAAAAATCGACAATGGAGAGAAAATTTTCGCCACCGCGGACGATCTGGAAATTGTAATAAAACTGAAAAAAATCACTTCTAAATTGACCCGCATTGAGATCAAGGCTGGAGAAGGTCTGGTGAAAAGGGACGAAGCAACCGCTACAGAAATAGTCCACCGAACCGCAAAAATAGCAGAAAAACTGGTAACCTAGAAATGTCTCACTTTCTGTGCTGTTTGACAACCAACTTCCCCGCAACCCAACCGCTCTTTCCCACCTGAGGTACCCATATCTGGTACCAGCCCCTCTTTGCATCCAATAACAGAAATTCCTGCCGCTGCCTGGCTTTATAAACAATCCGAGACCGTGTTGAAGCCGTCTTCCTAATATTCACCCGTTTCTTCAGGATGTGCAAGACGGTAAGGTATTTGCTGGGAATGGTCTCCTTATGCGAAGTCTGCTTATGGATGCGGTATACCTGGTGTTTCCTGACCCAGCCGGAGATTCGGAGTCTTGGGGTCCAGACCAGAATCCAGGATTTTCGAGCATCTATTTTCTTGATGTTCTCCCCTTTTCTCAGAGGGCCAAAAAAGGGTGCATCCCCGTCCGGTCTCACAAAGATGTAACACTCCTCCACTCCAACAGCCATATTAGGGAGCAAATTGGCATAGATCTCCTTTGGTATATAAGAGGCTCGCTTCTTTGATCTACCCTGCCTATCCTTGCTGCCGCTGGCGCAGTTCACAGCTACAAACGCCACCAAGGCCATGGCGAAAAACAATTTCATCCTCGGGCGCACCAATGTACTAACTCCTCAAGATCATCTGCGAATCAGGGTCAAATGGGCTAAAGCGGCAAGCTTACTTCTCTGAAGTGTTTTGCAATACAGACAAAGTAAGGATTATGCAGGTCCCTCTTATTATAGTCAAGTGGGGCCTTTTTTTCCATGTCCACCACTTTTCCTCCGCTTTGTTCCACCACGCAATGGCCGGCCGCAGTGTCCCACTCCATGGTAGGGCCGAATCTAGGGTATAAGTCAGCACTGCCTTCAGCCACAAGGCAAAGTTTAAGGGCACTGCCGGCAGGAACAAAATCCACCTTTTTATACTGCTGCTTCATCTTCTCAACGAAGTCGGAGAGCGCTTCTGTGCCATGCGAACGACTCCCAACTAAATTCAATTGGTCCGGAGACTTGTTGAAAGACTGCTGTACTGGCAGTCTAATGGCCGCCTCAATCAAAGACTTTAGTGGTTTGTTTTCATCAGAGAACTCCCCCGCACCAGCCACTAGTTGCCCGATTGCCCCCACATCCTCCAACTTGTAAGAACCAAGTCCCTCAGCGGCGAAGTACAAACAGCCTATAGCTGGGAGGGAAACAACGCCCAACACCGGTCTGTTTTTCTTAATTAACGCTATATTCACGGTAAACTCGTCTGACCGTTTTACAAATTCTTTGGTCCCGTCCAAAGGATCCACGAGCCAATAATATTCCCACCCCTTTCTCTCTTCGTATGGAGTATGTTTCCCCTCTTCACTAAGGACGGGAATGTTACTTGTGGAGTCCGACGATAGATGGCTTGCAATAGCACTGTGAGCACGTTTGTCAGCGAGAGTCAGGGGTGAATCATCTTCTTTGTATGAGACGTCAATTTCGCCATGATAGACCTCAAGTATCGCTTCTCCAGCCTTCTTGGCCGCTATCAGAGCCGACACCAAGCAGTTTTCTAGAAATGTGTGCAAATTTCCACTTCCCTTCTAATGTAAAATTCCAAACTCCAAGCACCAAGTCTCAGGGTCCCAGTTGTCCCGCCGACGCACGGTTGAGCTACGGCGTGGTAAACAGGTGTCAGGTGTCAGGGAAGAAAAACACAAAAGCTGAATCCCTAATTCTGGGTTCTGACTTCTGACTTCCTCTTGTCCTCTGTTTTCTGCTGGTTTTGAAATTCGCAATTCGCAATCCGAAATTCGAAATTATTCCCCTATGCCCCATGCTCTATGCTCTATGCTCTATGCTCCAATCCATGGTAACCTACCGGAGCTGAAAACATTTCGCAAGCAAAAGATCTCCCGCGAAACCACTCGTGGAACTAACGCTAGATATTTACTGTTCCTCATAGTACACATTGCCTATCGACCCGAGCACTACATCCGAACCCCTAGCCCGGATGTTTCATGAATTGCAGTCGCGAGACCGTGAGGATGGACGTGCCACCTGGCAACCGTACCGCGGGATTGGTTCCGAGGCGTACCTGAACGGTACGTTGCAGGGTGAGCTTGTCCTGAGCTTGTCGAAGGAACACCCGAGGACGCCCGGGAGGACGGCCAGATCCGCGGTCGCAGCAGGCGATTCATTAAATATCCGGGCTCGACCCAGAGGATCGAAATGCAAGGAAGAATTACAAGGGCAGCACAGGTTATCTGTCAATCCAAAAGAACTTTGGCTCTCACCGGGGCAGGAATTTCAGTTGAATCGGGAATTCCAGATTTTCGTAGCCGCGGTGGCCTTTGGGAGCGTTTTGACCCCATAGAGTACGCCACTATTGAAGCGTTTCTGGCAGATCCGAAAAAAGTCTGGCAGATGCTCGAGGAAGTTTCTGTTCTGCTCGACCAGGCTCGTCCCAACCCTGCCCACACTGGTTTGGCCAGACTCCAAGAGATGGGACTGCTGCAAGCCATCATCACACAAAATATAGACAACCTACATCAAGAAGGTGGCGCCTCACGTGTCATTGAATACCACGGAAACGCCAAAACTCTTTCTTGCCTCGGGTGTAATCAGCACTACAAAGCCAATGAGATGGAAGGGCAGGGACCCCCAAAATGCGACTGCGGCAAAATACTCAAGCCTAATGTGGTTTTCTTTGGAGAGCCCATTCCTCGCAAAGCCTTGCAGGAGTCCTATGACTTGGCCTCTGACTGTGGTGCGCTTTTGGTCTTGGGTACTTCAGGCGAGGTGGCTCCGGCAAATACCATCCCCCAAACGGCTAAAATGGCAGGTGCAACTGTCATTGAAATTAATGTGGAACCCACTGTTCTCACCAATTACTTGACGGACATCTTTCTACAGGGCAAGGCCAGTGAGGTGATGACCCAGCTGGTGCAAGAGGTTGAAACCATGGTGGCTCAGAGGTAGAGCGAACTGATGAAATCCCAAAACCCAAGCACCAATTCTAAGGGTTTTAGGCGACGGTGTTCAGGTGTGGGGCCTCGGGTGTCGGGTGTCAGGAAATATAACCATGGAAGCTGAAACCTGAATACTGAACACTGAAACCTTTTAACGCTATGCCCTATGCCTTACGGTTCAAAAAAGTGCGAACTAGTCGGGATGCTCAAGCTCTTCTCTCTGTTCCTCGGTGATGAATCCCTTGTGGGTGAGGATGTTGAGGGCGGTCTTTCTCTCTTTGGGGGGCAGATTGAGAACGTCACTGAGCACTCGCTCTATTCCTTGCTCACGCACCAGTTCCACATCGTGAAGCATCTTCAGGGTAAAATAGCGAATAAGACTCCGATAGCTTTCTACAATATCCAGGAATTGGACACCAGAAAAATGGACCTGCTCCTTCTTTTCCACTGTCTTGGTATCATAGCGATACCATACCACCTGTCCACCGAGACGGACAGAAGTGAGGGTGTCCGGCAGTAAAAATTCAACCGTAATTTCCTCATTTGCGAACACAGGGTCGTCTGTTTTGATACAAATGCCTTCCGTGCTTAAATTGATCACCTTTCCTTTCACCACGATTCCGTCTTGCTGATCAACCCGCACGTCCAGATAGACCGGAATTCGCGGGCACTTTCTCCTCTTTCGCCCTTCTTCCATTGCTGTATCCTCTGATGAGTTGTTCCGTGCCTGCCCGGATATTTCATGAATTACTTGCTGCGACAACGGATACGGCCGTTCTTCCTGGCGTCCTCGGGTGTCGGACCCTGCGACGTACCGTCCAGGTACGCCTCGGAACCAACACCCTGCGGTTGCCAGGTGGCACGCCCATCTTCATGGTCTCGCGACAGCAATTCATGAAATATCCGGGCTATGTAAAAGAGGTGGTAAATCTTAATGATGATCTTCAAAAT
>CAMYLW010000164.1 GCA_947259475.1 Thermodesulfobacteriota bacterium | reverse complement strand
CAGCCCGGAAGGGGCCTTCATTTTCTGTGAGCGGCCGCTTCCTCCTGAGGAGAAGATCAGGGTACTCATCATGTTCCCGAACAGTCGTTATCTGGATATCCCTTCCGAGGTGACCTGGTCCTATCCCTATGGTTCAGACAAAGACGCTACCCCCAGTGGCATGGGTGTCCGATTTCTCGAGATTTCCGAAGCTGACCGTGAATTCATTGCCTCCTTATCTTCGGGCTATCTCGAAGCAGAGTTCGAGAAAGGGAGTTACCTCGATTAGCGCGGTTTCCGGATGGGCACTAATTAGATCATTTCTAGGCGAGCCTGGGCCTGAAACTCTGCAGGAGTAATCTCGTAAAGAGCATCTAACAAAGATATGATGAAGGAGCCCGGAGAACTTGTTCTGGTCCCGGCATGCTCTCCAGCCAATCCAAAGAAAGCAAGACCTGCAGAGGTGGCTTCAAGCGGGTCATTTGTTACGCTGGCAAAGGCTGCGATTGTTGCGGTAGCCGCGCATCCGGTGCCCGTCACAGAACCGAGCAGCGGATGGCCGTTAGAGCAGCGAATCACCCGCTTTCCATCTGTGATCAGATCCACCGGACCGGTGATCGCAGCAACTGAGTCGATCTTTGTGGCC
The DNA here is from genome assembly GCA_947259475.1 of Thermodesulfobacteriota bacterium. GTDB lineage: Bacteria > Desulfobacterota > Syntrophobacteria > BM002 > BM002 > BM002. The sequence continues at coordinate 4,478 of CAMYLW010000164.1, read as the reverse complement.
ACCTCTCTAGCTGTCTCAAGGGCCTGCTCAGCTCCATGGGCAGTCTCAACGCCTTTCGTTCTAATGGAATCCGAAGCGATGGAGAGGATCTCTGAGCCGTTGCCACGTACCACTGATAGTCTCAGCTCTTTTACCAGGTTCCTGAATGTATTTGTTCGAAGAGACGTCGCCCCAGAACCCACCGGATCGAGAATGATCGGCACGCCGAGTTCGTTTGCTCTGTGGCCCGCTTTTAGCATTGACTCAATCCAATGTTTTGAAAGGGTGCCGATGTTTATCACCAAAGCACTGGCAAGTGAAACCATCTCTTCCACCTCATCTGCGGCGTGAGCCATAACTGGTGAGGCTCCCATTGCCAGGAGTGTGTTGGCGGTAAAATTCATCACCACATAATTAGTTATGTTGTGCACCAGAGGTTTTTCATCCCTCAACTTTTCCAGCAACGATTTTAAATCGTATTCAACCATTTCCCACTCCGTTTCATTTCATCTTTTCACATTTCGCAATTCGGATTGCAAAAGGATGCTCTCTGCTTTCCCAAATTCGAAATCCGAAATCCGAAATCCGAAATCTAGAGACTGCTTACTGCTTACTGCTTACTGCTTACTGCTTACTGCTTACTAAAATTACCATTTCTCATATCTTACCAACTCAGAAAGCGGCTTTCTTTTCTTTCGAGGGGGTCGATCTGCTGCGTAGCCTAGGGGGGTGAAGGCAATCGGCTCAATACCGTCTGGCAACCCTAAAACTTCTTTTGCTGCCATAGGATCAAAGGCCGCGATCCAACAGGTTCCGAGCCTTGACGCAGTGGCGGCCATTATCAGATGATCCATGACAATGGCAACATCCACATCGTTGTAGTTTTTCCCGTCTTTCCTGACCCAGTTTTTAGCAGGAACACCACAGGCACATATGACAATCGGCGCCTCCACGAACCATAATTTACTATAGATTCTCAGTAGCTCTGCTTCACGGCCTGCAGTTTGAATGACGATTAACTGGCATGGCTGCCGGTTTGCTGCCGTTGGGGCCAGCCGAGCAGCATCGAGAATCCGGCTCAGTTTTTCCTTTTCCACCGGATCTGATTTGTAAGACCGTACGCTGTATCTTCGTCTGGCCAGCTCTAGAAAGTCCATGATTAACTTCTCCTAGTGAATACGCATATCGCCCCTTGTGGGAGCGGCTTTCCCGCCCGCCTAGCCTGAACGGCTCACGACCCGCCCGCCTCGCCTTGCCCGTCCGCCTCGGCTGAAGCCTCGCGATGCCGGGCGGGCTCGCATGGCGGGCATGGTGGCGGACAGGTAGTCGCGAGTCAACCAACCGTCCGGCTGACGACTAAAGTTTTTACCACAAAGGACACAAAGACCACAAAGTGTTTCATAGATAAAGGTGTTTTCTCTGTGCACTTTGTAATCTTGGTGTTGTAAGTATGGTACGGTAGGTTTTTTTCGATAAGCGCCACAAATGTTGACTCGCAACTAGTTTCCGATTAAAATGGTAGACAATAAAATTTGAGGAGACTAGTCCCTTTGTTGAGACAATCATTTGGAAAAATAGTAACACTGGTAATTGCAATTTCCTTGCTGACCGCAGGAATTGCTCCCGCCAACCCCAGCTGCAATGCCGAGTGTTGCGTAAAACCCAAGAGCAATGGTCTTCATAGCAAGGCCCACATACCCGCTGCTGATCTCCTCTCCGATTGCTGTTCCGGCCTCGAAACCGCCCCCTGCCCTCACATGCTAGAGTCGTCTCCTAAATCAATAGAATACGCTATTGCAGCCCCTGCTGCAGAAGTAAATCCAGCTAGGGTCAACCTTGCTGCATCTGCAAACAGCGCTTTATTTTCATCCCAACCCCATTTTCACCTGGCCTATTCAATGAGTTCCAATATTCGGGGCCCCAGTGTCCCACTCTACCTTCAAACACTTACCCTCCTGATTTGATCCTCACTGATCAACCCGATTCGCCCGTGTGTCATCTGCCGGAGCTTGCTGGGTTCTGATGCAATCCATGAACTGAAGCAAAGACTTAACCGTTTTGGTGGTTCCCTTTCGTTGTGGTGATCCATGGGTATCGGGACGGTTCAACTAATTTCCTCGATGCGAAAATGGAAATCGGCACGCGGTTGCTGTTCCTTTGACATAAAACCTTCTCATGTGGAGTTTGTTATGAGTAAGAAAAAGAGAAAGAATAATAACGTAGCGGAAAAAAGCGCCTCGAAAAAAGAAATCGTACTCAATACCGAAAAGCAAAGCCAGTCACCCTTTCGGACCCTGGCTGTAATCGCGGTTGTGGTAGGAGCAGGTTTGGCCTTTTATCTGTTTCAGACCGGTTTCGACAACAAGCCCCAAGCCCGAACACCTTCTATTCAACCTGAAGTCACGGCCACAGAAGTCTCCTTTCCGGTACAAGCCTTCAGTGATGGGCAAGCCAAGTACTTCCAATACCCAGGAGGTAATGGCATTACTATCCGCTTTTTCGTCCTCAAGAGCTCTGACGGAGTGATCCGGGCTGCATACGACGCCTGTGACGTCTGTTGGCGTGAGGGCAAAGGATACTACCAGGATGGAGACCACATGGTTTGCCGCAATTGCGGCCAGCGATTTGCCTCCGTCAAGGTAAATGAAATAAAAGGTGGCTGCAATCCCGCACCGCTGGAGAGAACAGTAGTGGGGAACAAACTTGTTATAAAAACCGCCGACATACTTCAGGGTGTCCAGTACTTTGATTTTACTAAGAGGAGCTAACGATGACGCTAAAGGATATCGCACTGCGCAACATCAGGCGCCGAAAAGCAAAAGCCGGTTTTGTGCTTGCCGGGCTTCTCATCGCAGTCTCCACGGCAGTGGCTCTCCTCGGCCTCATCGAAGCGATGAACCGCGACATTCAGAAGAAACTCGAAGAATACGGGGCCAACATTCTCATACTGCCGAAAACTGAAAATCTTTCCCTGACGTACGGGGGGCTCTCGTTGGGAGGCGTCTCCTTTGAAATGCAAGAAATTCGGCAGGCTGACCTGGGGAGGGTCAAAAGCATTAAAAACGCTGCAAATGTGGCCGCAATGGGGCCCACAGTTCTGGGCGCTGTTGAGGTGAGCGACCGCAAAGTGCTCCTTGCCGGGGTAGACTTTCAAGCCGTGAAAATCTTGAAGCCCTGGTGGAAAATAGGGGGCGCGGTTCCAACCAATTTTGGTGTCCTCCTGGGAGCCGAAGCATCTCGCATTTTGGCTCTGGAAACCGGAGATCACTTCAAGGTCAACGGCAGCGAACTTCAGGTGTCGGGTATCCTGGAGCCCACTGGATCCCAGGACGACCAGCTCGTCTTCGCCCGCCTGGACACAGCCCAATCGCTTCTGCACAAAGAAGGTCGGGTCTCAATGGTGGAGGTTGCAGCCCTTTGCACTGCTTGCCCTATTGAGGCCATGGTGAGTCAGATATCCAGGGCCCTTCCTGACACTAAAGTTATGGCAATTCAACAGGTGGTACAACGCCGCATGGAAACACTGGACTATTTCAGACAATTCTCCTACGGAGTAACGGCGGTGTTGGTGCTGGTAGGCAGTCTTGTGGTGCTGGTGACCATGATGGGAAGCGTGAGAGAGCGGACTGCCGAGATCGGTATTTTCCGGGCCATGGGTTTTCGCAGGAGCCACGTGATTAGAATAGTTCTCTTGGAAGCGGGGATACTTTCCGCCATGGCTGGTATTCTAGGCTACTTGATAGGCTTCGGTTCCACCAAATTAGCCCTTCCCTTCTTTACCGGTAGCAACAGTATAGGGGTGATTTTCGATCCGGTGCTAGCAGCTGGAGCATTTGCTGTGGCCCTGCTAATGGGTCTGGCCTCAAGTGTCTACCCCGCACTTATGGCGGCTCGAATAGACCCCACCGATGCTCTCAGAGCTCTGTAAGCTCGGATGTTTCGCGAATTGATGTCGCGAGACTGCGGAGAAGGGTGTGCCGCCGGGCAATCGCAGGAGGTTGGATCCGAGGCGTACTTGAAAAGTACGTCGCAGGGTCCAGCACCCGAGGACGACCGGAAGGACAGCCTGATCCGCGGTCGCAGCAGGCCATTCGTGAATCATCCGGGCTCTTAGGAGAAATGCTATGAGTTACATCCATGCAGAAAATCTTATCAAGCAGTACGGTACCGCTGATGCCGCCGTCATGGCCGTAGGAGGCATGAGTTTCCGTATCAAAATGGGCGAGTTTGTGGCTGTGATGGGAGAGTCTGGATCGGGAAAATCCACCCTCTTATCAATGATGGGAGCCCTGAACACCCCCACATCAGGCGAGTACTCGGTGGACGGGCTTGAGGTCTACGAACTGGGACAAGACCAGAGGGCTGACTTTCGCAGGGAATTTTTGGGCTTTGTCTTCCAGAGTTTTCATCTCGTTCCCTACCTCACCCTCCTGGAGAACGTTATGCTTCCCCTGGCCACGGTGAAAAAAAAAAAAAAAAAAAAGCGGGCCTTGGCCGAA
>CAMYLW010000163.1 GCA_947259475.1 Thermodesulfobacteriota bacterium | reverse complement strand
GCTGACCTTCGGGCTGTTCAGGAGATGTTGGGCCACGTCAGCTTGTCTACCACTCAGCGATACACGCATCTCAGTGTAGACAAGCTCATGGCCGAGTATGATAAGGCCCACCCTAGAAGCCGGCTACGACGACAGGAGGAGGCAGACGAAGAAGAGGTCTGAAATTCGATAACGATTATGGCTTTTGCTCCGCAAGATAACTACACTCTCCCTCTCCCCAAATCAGTGGGGAAGAAGGTTGGAGTGAGGGGGTATCTGCTTCGATATGCTGATTGTTCACCACTCACCTTAATTCTCTCCCTTCAAGGAGAGAAGAGATTCTCTGCGGAGCTAGGAGCTAAGTGAATAGGCGTATCCGCAATTCGAAATTGCCTCCCTCTGCTCTATGCTTTTTGTCCTCAAACCTCCAACATCTTCTCGGTCTTCCGCCAGTTGCTAATAGGCATTCTAGCAACATATAATCTATCGAGCAATGGTATCGTTTTTGCATTACATCGAGTGACCAATGAGCAGATGCTGCACGCTTCTTTTTGATCTGTGCAAAGAAAAAGACTTCTGTATTAAGCTCTGCCAGGTGACTCAGTTAGGAGAAGGGCTTTGCGGGAGAAGCTTGCTATCTTTCCAGATGGGGTCATAACGTACTTGAATTATAGAAACTTTTCATCTGCGTAGCACCTCATGAGGCGTGGTATAGGGAATACCTTTTCTTAAAAATAAGGGCTTCTCGTAATCTCCAATGGTAATCACTGATGAGAAACTTGGTATGGTGCGGACCACTTATCAGAATCCATTCAATATCGTGTGGAGTCGAAACTCGAGCGAGCGCTGTAACCATGCGGGACACAGCTACACAGGCAGTTCAGAAATGTCATATGCATCACAAAGCTCTAGCCCGGATATTTCACGAATCGCCTGCTCCGACCGCGGATATGATCATCCTTCCGGGCTGGAGGTTGCGATGACTAAAACCGTCGAACCGAAGGAGATACCGTACTTTATTAAAGTTGCTGGCTGTAACAACTGCAAAGTATTTAAGTCTTACACTTCTTTGAGTGGGACTGCGTACGGTCAAAATCATGCTCTCCATGCCAAGTGTGTGCATATGGGTTGTGATCGTTACGGCCACAACATTTTGGCTCCATTTATCACCCCATTAGAATATCTGCGTATCGGTCTTAATACTGGACTGCGCAAACAGGCGGTTGCTAAAACCAAGAAGGTTATTGTCCGTTTCGGTGAGTTCTATGATCACAGAGGCAGGCTAAAACCCTGGGTGGTTAAAACCCTTTCAAAAAAGAAGGAAAACGCACAGTAATATGACTGGAATGTGCTTTGGAGGATGGTTGATTTTACTGGTTTGAGTCGTGGTCTAAATCTTGTGACATTTCTAAACAAGCGTGATACCATGCTCAACCACAAGCCAGGTAGCGGACTGGAGAAATGCTGGTAATGAATGAGCAGGAGACGCACCAGATCATCACCCGAGAGCTCGTTAATTCAGTCCGTGATCGTATGCAATATGTTTATTTGGATATGCGACGTATAGTTCCCAATACTGGTGAGCACGACCTCATGATGGAATGCATCCGGGAAGCCATCACTCCCCACTTGCCGTTCACCACGGACAAATTGGAAGTGGTGGTGGATGAGGCGTACGCATTGTACTTGAATTTTATGGCGGTTGAGAAGTCCAAGGAGACTTAAGGTTATGGCTTTCTTGGCACCTGATGACACAAAATCTGGTGTTTTGGCAAAGGGCCTCGTTCGACCCAGCCCGGATATTTCATCACGCCCAGGCGTGACTGCGGCCGCGGATATGAGCGTCCTTCCGAGCGTCCTCGGATGTCGGACCCTGCGATGTACTGTTCAAGTACGCCTCGGATCCAACCTCCTGCGGTTGCCCGGTGGCACACTCTTATCCACGGTCTCGGGACGGCCATTCATGAAACATCCGGGCTAAAGACGACTTGGCATTGGATTTGTAGAAACAGCACTAGAACAGCGGGTATTCTATGAAGACATTTTCGGCTGGACGTACCGATGTTGGTAGGAAGAGAGAAAATAACGAGGACTCCTTTCATACCGACGATCAGGTTGGTCTTTACATAGTTGCAGACGGTATGGGAGGACACCGGGCTGGCGAAGTTGCCAGTAGTACAGTAGTCAGTAGTGTCAAAGACTACATGGAGGCCTTTCATACCTCCCCCGTGGCCCAGGAGACAGACGAGAGCAATATGTCGCCAGCGGCCACAGCCGTTTGTCACAGCATAGAGCTGGCCAACCGCGTGGTGTATCAGCTTTCCCAGGATCAGGGATCATACAAAGGCATGGGTTCCACCGCGGCCGTTGCCTATCTGCACGGCGACATGCTGGTAACTGCCAATGTGGGCGACAGTCGCATTTACCTCGTTCGTGAAGATAGCATCGAACAGCTAACTCAGGATCATACTCTTTTTGCCGAGCACATTCGGAAAAATCCAAACTGGGACCCCAACACCGCCTCAATTCCCATGAAGCATATCCTGGTACGGGCAGTTGGCATACATGAGGCCGTGGAGGCAGATGTATATGAGATGCAACCCCTTCCAGGTGATTTGATTATTCTCTGCAGTGACGGGCTCACTGATATGCTCTCTGATGACGAAATTCACCAGGCCGTGCTTGAAGGGGGGGAGCTGGAGGAAGTTTGCAGCCGATTGGTAGATATGGCCAATGAGAAAGGAGGCCTGGACAACGTTACTGCGGTCGTATTTTTTCTCCAGAAAGAAGAGAAAGGGCTTTTGCATAAACTGTTTGGATCCAAGTAGTTAAGAAGCCAGTGGCGCAATGAAATCGCTGGCGGGGTGGGATGAATCATGGCTCAATTGACTCTACAGTTTAAGGACCTGGCCTTGAAAGAGTTTGAACTTACCGGGCAGAGCATGACAATGGGCAGGGAACCGGACAATGACATTATTGTAGAGAATCTACTGGTCTCTGGCTACCATGCTCGTATCGATCCTGCAGGAAGAGAATACATCTTAACTGATCTGCAGAGCAAAAACGGGACCTTGGTAAATGGCGAGCGGGTCACAAGCACCAAGCTGAAAGACGGAGATCAGATTCTCGTAGGCAAACACACCATAGTCTTCACCCTGAGTCCGGAAGAGATTCAGGTGGATCAAAAACTAACAGAGCCGACCATGTTCATTGAGGTGGCTCAGGGGGCCTCCGAACCAGAAGTCGAAGATCCGACACCTTCCGGTCTTGACAGCACTGCGATATCTGCTGAACGACCGGCAGTTCTATCCTTCCTGTCAGGTGGGGGCGATGAATATGAGATCAAAAAGAAGCTGGTGAAGCTGGGGAAGGGTGAAGAGGCTGATGTCCACATCGGAGGACTTTTTACCCCGAAGGTTGCGGCAACTATCAGTAGACGGCCAACGGGTTACCATCTGACCCCTACGGGGGGACGGGCCAAGGTCAAGGTGAATGATGCTCAGATTGAGAGTAGTCACCGGCTCAGAGAATTCGCTACTATTGAAATTGGACCTGCAAAGCTGCAGTTTTACTATAAAGGATAACGAGGGGCTTTGTCCCTATTGCATAGCTAGCAGCGGGCAGTAGGCAGAAATAGTAAGCACTAAACACTAGAGACAAGTTAGTTCAGACGAGTAAGAGATAGCAGATGCCCTTAAATGGTGATGTCAAAACCTTTCCCCTGGCGGCAATCGTTCAGATGGTCCACGATGAACGAAAGACTGGGATACTGACAGTATCGACCCCCAGACAGCGCTGTGGTATCTACTTTAGAGGGGGCAATATCATACACGTCAGAGGCAACACCGATAAAGAGTTGAAATTGGGTGCTCTTCTCAAGGCGAACAATCTCATCAGTGAAGACAGGCTTGAGGACATGCTGGCAGTATCCAAGGCCATGGAAAAGCGACTGGGTACTGTCTTGCTCGAAAGGAAATATATTGAGCTTGATAAGTTGGTCAGTATTATTCAGCTTCAGTTCAAGGAAGGCGTCGCCAGCATGCTGAACTGGGAAGACGCTAAATTTTCCTACAAAGATGGCTTGGATGGGTTCACAGACGAAATAAAGTGTGAAGTGGACCCTGTGCGGCTGGTATTGGAGGCCAAAAAGCGAGAAGAGTTCAAAGGGCTCATCCCCAATGATCAGGTTGTTTTTCAGATAAACCCCAATGTTGACACCACCAAATCAGTTCACGCTGCGAGAGATTTGCGAGCTCTCCTATTGCTCGACGGCAGGCGTACTGTGGCGCAGCTTATTAAAGAGACGGGATACTCTAGGTTGGCAGCATATCGCTCTCTGGCAAAGCTTTACGCTGAGAATGCCATTGTCAGAAAAGGAGACGACAGCCAGCCCACCAAGAAGATGGGCACTCTGGAACTCAGTCCTATCACCACTCTTTATTGGAATCTGTTGCAGCTGATCATGACCGCCCTTGCTGAAGAACTTGGTGCCAGCAAGGCCACATCCTCACTTGAAAATAGCCTGCGGCAGTCCGCTTATTATGAACGTTTTCTCAAACCATTCCAACTGGATCAAGACCTGGCTACGAACATTAGCAAGATGGAGACCCTTATTCAACAACAGGGGCAGTCGCTGTCCCAAAATGACCTTGTCAATGGTTTTAATCAGGTGCTCGTTCAACTGCTGGGTGAACAATATCAGTTTCTGGGCTACAAAGGCACCAGGAGCACGGTGAAGCGTATGAGGGCATCCCTGCAGAGCGTCCCGGCTACTCATCGGCCTTTGGCTCAGGCCATCAGTCGCTTTTTAGAACATTATGAGAATGAAGATTTCCTCCGGGGTACGAAACAAGTAGCCAGTACTCAGGCAGGGGCTGCAAGCGGGATCTCAGAGGCCAGGAGCCCACAGCCTACAATGAGCAACGTGAGTGGTAGTGCGATCGTCAATTTCTACAATGACATGTTTCAACTTATAATTTCCGATCTGGAACAAGAAGTGGGGGCTAAGGCCCGAGGGCTATTTCAGGGGCTCATGAGAGGCTCACAGCAATATGAGACCCTTCTTGCCCATTTCGAAGTGCAGGACACCTCCGACCCAAATCCTTTGCGGCTGAAGGATAATGTT
>CAMYLW010000162.1 GCA_947259475.1 Thermodesulfobacteriota bacterium | reverse complement strand
AACACTCGTCTTGTGATGTCTTCCACGTCATCAACTTCAAACGGTTTGTGCAGGTAACCGCTTATGCCCAACTCTTCTGCCTCTTCCTCGTAGTGCGCTTTTGTCGTGGCAGTGACGATTACTACTGCCGCATCGACCTTTTCTTGCCGCAGTCTCTTGAGCACCTCTATACCATTCATGCCCGGCATCTTGATGTCAAGGAAGATAAGTTTGGGCTTGTGAGATTTTACGTACTCAATAGCCTCAAATCCATTTTCCAGGGTCACCAGGGGGTAATCGTCTCCAAGCATGGCATCAAACGATTCCAGAATCCCCTGATCATCATCCACCACCACTATTTCTCTATCCAGCCAAGCCATAATTACGCCTCCTCTATTTTTTTCAATCTTAGAGCAAATATGGTGCCAGAATTGAATGGTTTTGCTTGAAAGATGACAACAAGGCAGTAAATAAGGGGAGTTAGGTTATCACCCAGTGAACAGCAGAGGTCGGATTTGGGTGGACATGCCTATGATCATGTACAACGGCCCCACAAATATGGGCAGAGCTCAACCTTGGACATCAGGTAACGTCAGGGTAAAGGTAGTCCCCTGTCCAACCGAACTTTCAACCTGGATATCGCCGCCGTGCTCCTCGATGATCTTGTGTGTCATAGCCAGACCAAGACCGGTACCGCTGTCTTTGGTGGTAAAGAAAGGATCGAATATGTTGTCTTTCGTGTTTTGGTCCATACCCACTCCAGTGTCTTTGAACTGAAGCATCACCCCACCTTCAAGGGGTCCCGCCTCGATAATGAGCGTACCACCGTCAACCATTGCCTGCTGGGCGTTGATGATAAGATTTGAAAAAGCTCGCACCAAATGTTCCTGATCGCCCCAAATTTCCGGTAGAACCCCTTCCTGGTGGATCTCGAATGTAATGCCAGCCTCCTCGAGTTTATCACGATAACGGTCCGCCACCTGTGTAAGGCAATCCCCCAGAGTGGTCATTTTGAACGTCAGCTTGGGTGGCCTTGCCAATTCCAGTAGGTTTTCTATCAGATCATTTATTCGGTTGAGCTCGCGGGGAACGGTAGTCTGAAATTTATCGAAAAAAGCTGGGCTGGAGAGCTTTCTAGGTAAGAGTTGAACAAAGGTTTTGATGGCAGAGAGCGGATTGCGGATTTCGTGGGCGAGTCCTGCTGAAAGTGTTCCCAAGGCGGCCAGTCTATCACTTTGCCGCATGCGAGCCTCCAAGACCTTTAGTTCGGTAATGTCGTTAATGACCACCAAGACCCCCATTTTTTCTTTACGTCCATCCTCTAGAAATGAGGTATTTATCATGAGAGTGCGCAGCATCCGGACAAATGGATTGTCCTCGGGCCATAGATTGCGGAAGCTTGTACCCTGCCAGTGCCTACCCTCCAGCCCCAGTATGGACTCAGCTGTTCCATTGGCACTAACAGCCCGTTCCTCCAGATCCAGGGTTATCAGGCCATTGGTCATGGAGGCCAAGATCATATCGTTGTAGCTTTTCAGCTCTAGGATCTCATCCAGCCGCTGCTCCAGTTGCCCGCGCTGTGCCAAAATCTCGTTGATCATGGTATTGAAGCTGTTTGCCAGATCCTCCACTTCGTCTCGCGTGTGAATATCTAATTGCTGACCCAGATCGCCTCCAGCGGCGGCGATGGTTGCTTCGACCACTTGCCCCAACGGCTTCGTGATGCGGCCGGCCATGACTTGGGCCCCAACCAGTCCAAGAATAAGGGCCACCGTGCCGATTCCCACCAGGACCAGCTGGGTCCGTCGAATTTGCCAATACATCCGTTCAAGTGAAAGTCCCACTCGCACAGTGCCCCACTTCATCTCGGAACCGGGGAGGAAAACCGGTACAGCGATGTCCATTACACGCTCACCAGTTTCTTCCCACAAAACAGACTGGATAACCGCAGTGTTAGCAGCCAGCGCTTTTCGGTTCACAGCATCATCCAAGTATTTTCCTTGCCAGCCACTGTGGCCGCTAAACGTTGCCACCTTTTTTTCCTTATCAAGTATGATGACATAGACAATGTCAGCACCCTGGCTGGCCTGCTCGGCATTCTGTTCCAAAGTGGTGTAATTGTAGGTAACGAGCGCCTGAGTGGAAACAGCAGCAATACTGTGGGCGACAGCGAAGCCGCGTACCTCGACCTCCTGTTTAATGCTCCGGCTGGAACGGTTTCCAACCAGCACAATGATAATTACCATCAGCACAAAGACAACCGCGCCGGTGGCAACCATGAACCGAGTTTTGAGGCTTATTTTGCGGGGGAACCAGGACATTCAGCGCTGTCCGTTGATGTTTGTTAGACTGCGGACAACTGACGTGAGCCATCAAAAGGAGAAGTTGAAAGGCTACTGTTTGTCCAGCCAGATTTTTTTCAAAGGAATGTATGGGCTTCCAAGAGCGCTAATTTCCAACCCCTTCACATAAGGCTGAAACACGGACTCGAAGACCCAATACATAAAGGGAATCATTGGAGCATCTTCCAAAATCATGCCCTCTGCCTCCCGATACAGCCCCACACGTTTGATGATATCGGTTTCCACCAAAGCCTGGGAGAGGAGGCGATCCACTTTAGGGTTGTTGTAGCGCATGAAGTTGTACAGAGAGTCGGATCCGCAAATTACATTGAGGAAATTGTCGGGATCTGGAATGTCGGCAGACCAGAAGTAACGATACAACTGAAATTTGCCGGAGTTTAGGGTCGCTTCAAAAGTAGGCCAATCAGTTTCATACTTGATTTGCAGTTCAACCCCCACCGCGGCTAAGTCCGCTGCCACCATGGCCAATTCCTTCTGGGCCACGTTTGATTTCGAAGCAGACAGGAGAGTCAATGACAGCTTTTTTTGCGATGGACCATACCCGGCCTTAGCTAGGAGTTCTTTGGCCCTTTTGGGGTTATAACCGTAGGCGGCGTTTTCCGGAGTATAGCCGGTCATGCCGGGCGGCAGGATTGTTTCCGCTGGAATGAATTGATCTTTGAACACCTCACGAATGATTTCTTCTTTGTTGATGGCCCAACCTAAAGCCTGCCGTACCCGTTTATCTTTCAAAGGGGCACTGGTGCAATTCATTCCATAAAACTGCAGGCTCAGGCTGGGCTTCCTGACGAATTGATAGACGGTTGTCTTGGCCATTTCTTCCCGATCTGCTCCGAATACAGCTGCTTCCTCCAGGCGATTTGCCAAAAACTCCTGCAAGATCTTCTGACGTTGTGCCCCGGCGTAGATGGTGTAGACGACTCGATCCAAATGAGGGGGACCCTCATGGTAGCCAGGGTTTGCACTGAGGGCAATCTGATTACCTTCCCAAGACTCCAAGCGAAAGGGGCCAGTGCCAACCGGGTGATGGCCGAAGTCTTTGCCCCACCGCTCGACCTCTTCTCTGGGCACTACTTTGGATTCTTTCATTGCCAACACTGACAGAAATGGAGCAAAGGGTTCAGCCAGGGTGACCTCTAAGGTGAGAGGACTCAAAGCCTTGAAGCCAAGAACTTCCTTGTTCTCGCCTCTGCGATAGGACGCTGCCCCTCTAACCTTCTTGAAGAAACTCAGCGCACCGGCTTGCCGTTCTGGATCTAAAATGCGAGTGAATGAATAGACAAAATCCTCGGCAGTAACTTGCCGGCCATTGTGGAAGTTCGCATTCGACCTGAGATTAAACGTATAGACCAGGCCGTCAGATGAAACCTTCCAATTAGTCGCCAGGGCCGGCACCACATTTAGGTTCTGGTCAAATTGAACCAAACCGTCAAAGATTTGTTGAATCAGCGTTACAGAGTAAATATCGGTGGAAAAGGCCGGGTCTAGAGTTCTCGGACTCCAGGGAAGGGGAGCCCGATAGACGCCTCCTGTCCTGGCTTCCGGTTGAACTTTTTCGGCAGGTCCGGTAGGCTCTTGCTGACAACTGATGACAAAGCTCAGTATGACAGTAAGTGACACTAGCAGTCTTCTCATGAGCTCTCATCCGCTTCTGACGTGTCATTGCCAAATCAGGCTCTATCTTAGCTCCATCAAATGACTACTATACCAGCTTTCTGAGAGTTTGCAAAAAAAAAGCAGATAACTACTATACCAGCTTTTGGAGAGTTTGCAAAAAAAAAGCACAGCCCCTAAGGACTATGCCTCTCACACCAACCAACCACACGTTGGTCGAAATTAGGCCCCCCCGCCCCCTTGAGCCAGCGCCGGTAGTACATACATAGCAATAATGCTACCAGTAATAAGCAATTGCACCAAAATCCTCTTCGTCTTTTTCATAACTCCTGCCTCCTCTCATATTGTTCAAAAGATTTGCGCGCCTTTCTTGAATGGAATGGAGGGACTTAGAGCAAGGTCGGTACCAGAGTGGGCAATGCGGAAAAATATGAGGAAATTTGCACCTAAGCAGATAATATAATTAATTAATTATTATCAGATAAAAAGACGTTAAATCCCTATCTCCCAGGTAGGCTTGCACAGTGTCCAAGATAGTCGCCCCTTTGAGATAGCAACCTATACCCAACAAATAGTGTTGAGATATCAAACACTCATCTCTTCTGCACATGATCATGTACACTGCCTAGATAGATGTGCAACGGGGATTCAGCGGTCAGCTAACAGCAGGCAGCCCCTTGAGGAGGTCAGAAGGGCGCCGGATCTGGTCTCCTCGGTTAGCACTCAGCTGTCCTCTATCAAATCACCGAGAATATGAACCGCAGAACCGCAGAACAAGGAACCGCAGAATATTGAAGTAAAAAATATTGCCTTGCTGCTCTTAAGAACTTCTGCTGTTCGAAATTCCTTGTTCGATATTCGATATTCAAAATAGAAAAGAGGCTGAATTCCACAGGGGCTGGCTATTACTTTGGGGAGCTGGTTGGGGATGTTTCTTTGATTGCCAGGGATTTCATCTTCTGGATGAGGGTATTGCGGTGAATGTTCAGAATGCGGGCGGCCTCACTCTGATTCCACCCTGCTTTCTTCAAAGCTTTCAGAATATACTGTCTTTCAAAATTTTCCCGCGCCTGAAGCAATCCATCGCCCAGGGGGGGAGTCTCTGGAGTCAAGCTGGAATCAAGGAGAATATCCAGCGGCAGGTCTGCAAAGGAGATCGGCTCGGTGTCGGAGCTAAGTACGACCATCCTTTCAATCAAGTTCTCTAACTCGCGGATATTGCCAGGCCAGGGATAGCGCTCCAGGGTGTCAAAACTTTTATCAGTAAACCCCTTGATGTTGCGCTTCAACTGTAGATTAAATCTATTGAGGAAATGTTGGGCCAACAGCTTTACATCCCCGTGTCGCTCACGCAGAGGTGGGAGTTTGATAGGAATTACATTGAGGCGAAAATAAAGATCGGTCCGAAAACTTCCCGCTTCGATGAGTTCTTCGAGATTTGTATTGGTGGCGGCCACGATTCTGACGTCCACTTTAATGGTCCGGTTGCTGCCCAATCGTACAATCTCCTTGTCCTGGAGGACACGTAGGAGTTTTGCTTGCAGCTCGGAACGAAGCGCTGAAATCTCGTCTAGGAAAATGGTGCCCCCGTTGGCGTGCTCGAACTTCCCGATGCTACGGGTGTGGGCCCCTGTGAAAGAGCCTTTTTCGTGGCCAAAAAGCTCACTCTCCATGAGTTCGCTGGGAATAGCTGCACAGTTGATGGCCACCAATGGAGCCTTGCTGCGGTCGCCGTGTTGGTGCAGAGATCTGGCGATAAGTTCTTTGCCGGTACCACTCTCGCCGGTGATCAGCACGGAACTGCTTGTACTTGCCACCTTGTTTACAAGTTGCAAGATATCCAACATGCTTGGATCATTACTTACAATCTCAACCTCTCCGTACCTGTGTGCTATTTCCGAGCGAAGATAACGCACTTCTCTTTGCAGGGTCTGCTTTTCCAGAACCCGAGCCACAGCTGAGAGAATGTCGTCAGGTTCGAAAGGCTTGGTGATGTAGTCATAGGCACCGAGTTTGATCGATTGCACAGCTTTTTCAGCTTTATCGGAAGCTGAAATCATAACCACGTCCATGGGCTCATCCAAAGCGCGAATCCTCTTTAGGGTCTCGATGCCATCAATCTCAGGCATGGCAACATCCAAAAAAACAAGCTCATAATGAGAAGCCTGGCAATGGGCAATTGCCTCGTGGCCATTTGCTGCAGTAGTCACTTCGTAGTCATCCTCAAGGATGACTTGAAGAGCATCGCGCGCACCCTGCTCGTCATCAACTACAAGAACCTTGGCTTTGATTGACTTTTCCGTACTCATATTTTCATATTCCAAGAAAAATACTGAACCTCACATCACATATCGCACATCCCACATCAGTTGTCGCTCTCAGTCTCTTGGCTATCCGTTCTGAAAGTAGCAACTCTGGCACTGATGTGTCAACGCGAAAAGATTTTGTTTTCCTGATACTGGATGCTGGATGGTAAATCTTAGAGAGTGCCTTGTAACATCACCTCCGTAACGCTTCCAGCGAATTTTCAGATTAGAGCCACACTGTTTCCTGAAACAAGGTTCTATTGTTTGCCATCTGATGTCGAGGACCAACAATCTAGAACCCAGTGACTTGAGAGTGTTCATAAGTTTTCAAAATAGTTGACAAGATTGCCATATCTGGGCTAGTTATAGGTGCGGGATAAAGGAGCTGTGGTGTGATCGGCCGTAGGGCGAAACATGGATCAGTCCGAAAAGCGTCTTATTTTTACTGCCGAAGATATTGCTCGCCAAGTTCAGCGGTTGGCAAGCCAGATCTCTGTCGACTATCAAGGCAAAGAGGTCGTACTCATAGGGGTTCTTAAAGGTGCTTTCATCTTTCTTGCAGATCTAGTACGCCAGCTCAGCATACCAGCGCAGTTGGATTTTGTCCGGTTAGCAAGCTATGGTACGACAACCGAGTCCAGCGGCAAGATTAGAATCACCACCGATGTCGAGTTGGATCTGGAAGGTCGTGATGTTCTCATTGTGGAGGATATTGTCGATTCCGGGTTAACCACAGTATTTTTGCGCGAACATCTATTAGCCAAGAAACCACGTTCTCTAAGAATGTGCGTTCTGCTGGACAAAAAAGAACGGCGCAGCGTCTCCATCCCACTGGATTATGTGGGCTTGCACCTGGACAAGGGATTTGTAATAGGCTATGGCTTAGATTGCAATGAAGCCCACCGGCAGTTGCCTGGTATTTATGAATTGATTGTCTAGCTCTATTGTGGCCAAGCCGCACTGAGTGCAACTGGGGCAACGAGGTCAGAAAATGATTGTTCAGTGTGAACAGTGCCAGAAGCAATTCAAACTGAATCCGGATAATATAAAGCGTCCCACGGTCAAAGTTCGTTGTTCCAACTGCCAAAATGTCTTCACTGTCTCCCGCCCAGAACCGGTTGGCGTAGTGGAAAAGGCGCTTGCCCCCCCTGAAGTAAAAAGCCCACCTCCCACCCGCCCAGCCTCCAGTAGACGACTGCTCATCTTACTCATCCCTCTGCTCGTGATTGCAGGGGGTCTCGCTCTGTGGCTTTACTTACCATGGCCCGTGTCGACAAAAACCGTCCCGAAGACCACCGGCATTGAACAGCTTCATTTGGTTAAGAGCCGCGGCTTCTTCATAGATAACAAGCAGGCAGGACAGCTCTTCGTGATCCAAGGCCGAATCCGCAATGACTTCCCCGCACCTCGGCGTTGGATTCATTTGCGTGCCAAACTTTACACAACCGATGGCCAGACCGCGCGGCAGTTGGATTTTTACGCTGGCAACATGCTCTCTGACAAGCAACTGCAGAGTGTGCCTCTCGAAAAGCTGGTGGGGTTGATTCAGCGCCCCCCTGTCAAACAGGATCGGGTGCAAACAATAGCTGCTCGAGAAGAGGTCACCTTCACCGTGCCTTTTGGTGATCTTCCCGAATTGACCAAACTCAGCGACTACAGTGTGGAAATTCTTGCATCCCAGCCCGCCTAAAAAACAGATCAGCCGAGTTCTGGGTCTCTGGCTGAAACCAGAGAATCCCGCAGCAATCTAGAAGCGATGGGACCATGACAAAAACCCGCAACATAGTATTTGCTGCCGTCATGTTAGCCCTAGTACTTAGCATGGGCACAGCAGGATACATGATTTTAGAGGAGTGGAATTTCTTAGATTCTCTCTACATGACCGTCATTACCATTTCCACCGTGGGCTTCAGCGAGGTCAATCCAGTTAGCAACCAAGGGCGTATACTCACTATGACCATTCTTATTTCCGGCTTAGGGGTGTTGGGTTACGTAGTCGGCACCCTTACTCGGACCTTGGTGGAGGGACAATTGTTGGAAGTTATGGGGAGGAAAAAATTGGAACGTCAGATTCAAAAACTTAAAGATCATTACATCATCTGTGGCTATGGTCGCGTGGGCCGAATTATCTGTGAGGAGATCAAGAAGTCCAAACCCACTCCTCTGGTGGTAATCGATCAAGACAGCACTTTGACCCCACAGATAGAAGAAGATGGCTATCTGTATTTTCTCGGAGACGCCACCAGGGAGGAAACTCTCATGAAAGCGGGCATTCTCTCCGCCAAAGGAATCGCAACCGCCCTCGATTCCGAGGCGGACAATGTCTATATCACCCTGACGGCCAGAGGTCTGAACCCAGACCTATTTATTCTGGCTCGAGCCGGGAGAAGAGGCTCAGAAAAAAAACTCGCGCGTGCCGGTGCAAACCGGGTGGTATCCCCCCACCAGATCGGCGGCTTCCGTATGGCCCAGGCCTTGCTTCGACCCCACGTAACAGAGTTTATTGATTTCGCCTTTACTGACCTAGACACTAACTTAGGCATGGAGGAGATACCGGTCAGGCCAAATAGTAAATTATCTGACATCTCCCTGGTTGACTCTGGTATCAGGCAGCAGTTCGATCTGATTATTGTGGCCATAAGCAAAGCCACCGGTGAAATGCTCTTTAATCCAGCCTCCCACACCCGTATCCAAATTGGCGACACCCTTATTGCTTTAGGCCAGAGAAGCAGTCTGATAGAACTCGAGCGGCTCCTTGGTAATGTAAACGCTCAGTAGATTTCCATTGTGGCATGGTACGTTCCGGCATTTTTTTGGGGTAATTATTTCGGCAAGCGTTACTTTTTGTCGCTCGCCTTTCGTGTGTTTGTTCGCGTAGAGCTGCACCATCAGGGCTGACCCTACATTTTGAGTGGAAGTTGATAGAGGAACCTAATGCTAGATCTT
>CAMYLW010000161.1 GCA_947259475.1 Thermodesulfobacteriota bacterium | reverse complement strand
GACACGGCGCGTGCCATTGCCGCGGCGGTATTCGGCGATGCCGATAAGGTGAAGTATGTTCCACTGACAGCGGTGCAGCGTCTACCCGCTCTGCAAGCGAAAGAAATTGATGTACTGTGCCGGAATACAACCCAGACCTTGTCGCGTGAAACCGCCAACGGCCTGAATTTCGCCCACGTGAACTTTTACGATGGCCAAGGATTCCTGGTGTCAAAAAAACTGGGCATCAAGAGCGCCAAGGAACTGGATGGCGCCACAGTGTGTGTTCTGCCCGGCACCACAACTGAGCTCAATGTGGCGGATTTTTTCAGAGCAAACAACATGAAGTGGAAACCGGTTGTGATTGAGAGCACTCCCGAACTTGCTAAGGCCTTTTTTGCCGGGCGTTGCGACATCTTGACCTCAGACCTTTCCCAGTTGGCCGCGACCCGGGCCGTTGCCCCCAACCCTGCCGAATATACGCTTCTGCCTGTGGTTATTTCCAAGGAGCCTCTTGCCCCGGTGGTCCGTCACGGCGATGATCAGTGGTATGATATTGTCGACTGGACGGTTATGGCTCTTCTTCAAGCTGAGGAACTGGGCATCAACTCGAATAACGTGCATCTAAAGCTCAAGGACGCAAACCCAAGGGTCCAGCGTTTTCTGGGTGTAATCCCCGGGTTGGGCAAAAACCTGGGTCTGAATGATAAGTGGGCTTACAACATCGTCAAACAGGTGGGGAACTACGGCCAAATCTTTGAGGCTAATGTGGGGGTCAACACCTCACTCGGACTCCCACGTGGTGTGAATGCCCAGTGGTACAATGGCGGCCTGATGTTCGCTGCACCTTTTAGGTAATCCGCATGTAAGGTGCCCCCTTTGGGGGGCACCTCTTTTATCGACTTAGGAAGCATTCGAGCCAGAGTCTGACTGTGGCACAAGAAGTTACGGATCCCACGGAAATCACAACACCAGCCAAGATTCCATTCTGGCACGATCCCACCAAGCGGGCAATCATCTACCAGGTGGTTGTGCTGTCCATTGTGGGCATGCTGGGGTATTATCTTTTTACCAACACCCAGGCGAATCTGGAAAGACAAGCCATCGCCACCGGTTTCGGTTTTTTTGCCAAGGAAGCCTCTTTCGAAATTGGTGAATCCCCGATCCCCTATTCAGCAGCGGACACTTACGCCCGCGCTCTGCTGGTAGGCGTCCTCAACACCCTGAAAGTTGCCTTTATCGGCATTATTCTCACAGTTATCCTCGGCACTATCCTTGGCATAGCCCGCCTGTCTACCAACTGGCTGCTAGCAAAATTGGCAGCCATCTATATTGAAGTCATGCAGGACATACCGGTGCTCTTGCAGTTGTTCTTCTGGTACTCTATTTCTTATGAAATCCTTCCATCCCCACGCCAGGCCCTGAACCCTTTCACCGGCCTGTTTCTGACCAATCGCGGCCTGATTTTTGCTGTTCCCGAAGCGCATCCTGCCCACGGTTACATGGCTCTGGCCTTTCTGGCTGGCTGTGTGGCAGTCTGGGCACTGCGTCGGTGGGCGAAAAGACGACAGGAAAAAACAGGCAAGCCTTTTCCTGTCTTTCTCGTCTCCATAGCCATTCTCCTCGGCTTGCCCCTAGCGGCCTGGCTGTTCGGTGGTGCGCCCCTGAAGATGGATGTCCCCGCACTCAGAGGCTTCAATTTTCAAGGAGGCCTCACCCTCAGCCCCGAGTTCGTCGCCCTTCTGTTGGGGCTAGTCTTGTATACTGCTGCCTTCGTGGCTGAAATTGTCCGTGCCGGTATCCAGGCGATAAGTAGTGGTCAAGTGGAAGCCGCCATGTCCATGGGGTTGAAACCAGCCCAAGTATTGCGACTTGTGATCTTGCCACAGGCCCTCAGGGTAATCATACCGCCATTGACCAGTCAGATGATGAATCTCACCAAGAACAGCACTCTTGCCGTTGCCATCGGTTTTCCGGATTTCGTCTCTGTGGCCAACACCACAATCAATCAGACCGGACAAGCCATTGAAGGGGTGGGTATGATCATGGTGGTGTATCTTTTCTTTAGCCTTAGTACTTCAGCTTTTATGAACTGGTACAACAAAAGGACAGCTCTGGTGGAGAGATAGAAGGTCTTATGGTTGATTCCAGCCAAAGCATACAAGCAGAACAGTTGAAACCACCTATTACTCGAATAGGAGTCATAGGCTGGCTTAGGGCTAATCTGTTTAGCTCGGTTTTCAACTCAGTTCTGACCATTGTGACCCTCTACTTTTTGTGGAAAATAGTACCGGCTTTCGTTCGCTGGGCCTTCATTGACAGCTCCTGGAATACCACCGGCGCAGCATGTAGGGCGGCCGGCGGCGCCTGCTGGTCCATCGTAGCCAAGAATTTTCGTTTTATCATATTCGGCTTCTTCCCATATGAGTCGCAATGGCGCCCCTTGGTGGCCATGATTATTCTGTTCATTTTGCTTGTATTGAGCAGTCACAGGCGCTTTTGGAAAAAATCATTGGGCTACACTTGGCTGGTGGGGCTTATTAGCATGGGGTTACTCCTGAAAGGGGGCTTGTTCGGTCTATCTTCAGTGGACAGTGATAAATGGAGTGGATTACCCCTTACCCTTTTACTTTCAGTTTTCGGGCTGACGGCCGCATACCCTTTGGGAGTTGCTTTGGCTCTTGGGCGCCAGTCCAGGATGCCTGCTATCAAGTCCCTCTGTGTAGTCTATATCGAAACAATACGCGGAGTACCGCTGATCAGCCTGCTTTTCATGTCCTCGGTTATGTTTCCCTTGTTTCTGCCGGAAGGGATCACTATCAACAATATACTCCGAGCTCAGGTGGCCATCATTCTTTTCACCGCTGCCTACATAGCAGAAGTCGTCAGAGGTGGTTTGCAGGCCATAGGTCGCGGCCAGTATGAGGCTGCGGAGTCAATGGGGCTGAACTATTCCCAGAAGATGCGGTTGATTATTCTGCCGCAGGCACTGAAAATTGTGATTCCGCCCACTGTGGGCATTCTCATCTCTGCTTTCAAAGACACATCCCTTGTGGTAATCATCGGCCTCTACGATCTTCTCAAGACCACGCAGTCAACCCTTTCCGATCCCAGGTGGATGGGATTCAGCATCGAGGCCTATATTTTCATTGCTCTGATTTACTTTGCCGGTTGTTTTTCCATGTCCAGTTATAGTCGGCGTTTAGAACGAGAGTTATATAGAGGGAATTGATCTTGGATAAAGGTAGGTAAAATATTAAGATCCGAAGCACAAAGCACATTTAAAAAAGAGAGATCAATGAACAACGAACTACAGAAAAATGGTGATGACCAGTCGCCTGGTGAGCCCATCGTTGCAATCACCGAAATGCACAAGTGGTTTGGCGACTTCCATGTGCTCAGAAACATTAATCTTACCGTACTCAAGGGCGAACGTATCATCATCTGCGGTCCTTCAGGCTCCGGCAAATCAACCCTGATCCGTTGTATCAACCGGTTGGAGGAACATCAGAAGGGCACGATTATTGTCGATGGCATCGAATTGACCAATGACCTCAAAAACATTGAAAAAATCCGTGAAGAAGTGGGCATGGTTTTTCAGCACTTCAACCTTTTCCCTCACCTTTCAATCCTTGAAAACCTCACCTTAGGACCGGTATGGGTGAGAAAGGTCCCCAAAGCAGAGGCAGAGGAAACAGCAATGTATTATCTGGAAAAGGTGCACATCGCCGACCAGGCCCTAAAATATCCCGGGCAGCTTTCAGGCGGCCAGCAACAGCGTGTGGCTATTGCCCGCAGCCTATGCATGAGGCCAAAGGTCATGCTGTTCGATGAGCCCACCTCTGCTCTGGATCCGGAAATGATCAAGGAAGTTCTGGATGTTATGATCGACCTGGCGAAAGAGGGCATGACCATGATCGTGGTCTCTCACGAAATGGGTTTTGCCAAGAGCGCGGCCCACAGGGTTTTATTTATGGATGAAGGGGAAATTGTCGAGGAAAATATCCCGGTAGAGTTTTTCGAAAACCCCCAGCACGAGCGAACCAAACTCTTTCTCAGCCAGATTCTGCATATGGAATAGTGCGGGCGGGGATAAGTTCCGCCCCTACAATAGACTGTGCCATGATAGGTCGCGTAGGGGCGGGGTTTATCTCCGCCCGAAATGGTTATTAAGGGACACGGGTCCCTTCAATGGAGAGAGCCCATGAAACCATTCCAGGGAGTTGACTATTACCGCTGTGATGATCTCTTGACCATAGAGGAGCGCAGTGTTCGGGATACTGTGCGACGTTGGATAGACAATCAATATATGCCTAAGGTAGAGGAGTACTTCGAGCAGGGCTACTTTGATCCGGATTTGATTCCCCAGTTGGCTGAGTTGGGATTACTGGGTATCAAGATCGAGGGATACGACTGCCCTGGGATGAGCAATGTGGACTATGGTTTGGCGTGTCAGGAATTGGAGCGGGGTGACAGTGGTCTGCGTTCGTTTGTTTCGGTGCAAAATTCGTTGGTTATGTACCCCATTTACGCCTTTGGTACGGAAGAGCAGAAAGCCCGTTGGCTACCCGCCATGGCCAAGGGTGAGAAGGTGGGCTGCTTCGGTCTTACCGAGTACGACATAGGTTCTGATCCCGGAAACTTAAAAACTCGAGCCACGAAAAAAGGCGGCGACTATATTATCCATGGCAGCAAGATGTGGATCACCAATGGAGAAATCGCAGATGTGGCAGTTATCTGGGCTCAGACCGAAGAAACCATTCGTGGCTTTTTGGTGGAAAAAGGTACACCTGGTTTTGAGGCCTTCGACATCGCTCGCAAGTATTCCCACCGGGCCTCGGTGACTTCAGGTCTCATGCTGGACGAGGTAAGAGTACCGACTGAGAACCTCTTGCCGGGCACTGAAGGACTCAAGTCAGCACTCTTGTGTCTCAACGAAGCCCGCTTTGGAATTGCCTGGGGTGCAGTGGGGGCGGCTATGGCTTGCTACGAGGTCGCCCTGGATTATGCCAAGAGCCGTATTCAATTTGAGGTACCCATTGCTTCGTTTCAGCTGGTGCAGCGCAAACTTGTCAAAATGCTTGCCGAGATTACCAAAGGACAATTGCTTTGCCTTCAACTCGGGCGGTTGAAAGACGATGGCCAAGCACGCCATACTCATATTTCACTGGCCAAGATGAACAATGTCTCAGAGGCCCTCAAAATTGCCCGCACCGCCAGAAATATCCTCGGCGCCAACGGT
>CAMYLW010000160.1:4637-9859 GCA_947259475.1 Thermodesulfobacteriota bacterium | reverse complement strand
AAGCCCCTGCTGGTTGGAAGAAGGCCTGTTTTTTCTTTACGCAGCAGAGGCTTCTGAGGCGAAGGAAAACCGTGTACAGCACTCCAACCCTCGGATTCTTTATACCAGAGAGAATGTCCAGAAGCAAGCGAGACTCGGGGTCTCGGATTACTGGAGTGACAAAGGTAGCCTGGATATTTCACGAATTGGTGTCGCGAGACCGTGGAGAAGGGTGTGCCACCGGGCAACCGCAGGGTATTGGATCCGAGGTGTACTTGAACAGTACGTCGCAGGGGGAGCCTGTCCTGAGCCTGTCGAAGGAACACCCGAGGACGCCCGGAAGGACGCGCATATCTGCGGTCGCAGCAGGCAATTCGCGAAATATCCGGGCTAAGATTCTTTGCAGTGCAGCTGTCTTTGAATGGGTGGAAATTAGCACCACTGAAAAGGTTTTTTTGCCCACCTAAAATGCTTGCCTTACCTAATCAAAACGATTATGTTGATTGACTCGTGAGCCCGGTCTTCGGACAGCAAGCAAATAATCCGGACCCAAAGAACCCGGCTTTGGGCTGCCACAAAGGCAACGGCTCAGGGCTCAAGGCACAGGGCACAAGGCAAAAATAATAAAAGAAAACTTATTCTCTCCTTATGCCTTGCGCCTTACACCTTGTGCCTTAAACCTCTTCTGCTGGCAAAGCCATTGAACATTGACCCCCGCAAGGCGGGATCGTGGACTGGCCCTGAGGACCAGGTTTTCGATTTTGAATAAAGTACTGAGGTAACGTTACACCATGGCAAGTTTCAACCAACCCCGCGCCACCCTGGTTTTGGAGGACGGCAGGACATTTTATGGGCAGACCTTCGCCGGCCAGGGCGAGACCCTGGGTGAAGTAGTCTTCAATACTGCCATGACGGGTTACCAGGAAGTTCTTACCGACCCATCTTACAAGGGCCAGATAGTGTCCATGACCTATCCGCTCATTGGTAATTATGGGATTAACGATGAAGACATGGAATCGGCAGCAATTCAAGTTGAGGGGTTCATAGTCCGCGAGTACATGCCCTATCCCAGCAATTGGCGAAGCCAGAGGAGCCTCAAGGAGTTCTTGGATGAAGGGCAAGTCTTAGGCATTGAGGGCCTTGACACCAGGGCCCTCACGAAACACATTCGCACCGCGGGTGCCATGAAGGGCATTATTGCAACGGGGGATAGAGATCCTGAGGAACTGTTGCAGAGGGTGCAAGGTTATCCCGGCTTGGTGGGTCGTGACATGGTTGAAAAAGTCACCACCCCATCTCCTTTCCTCTGGGATGGAGAGAGGCGGCCGCTCCCCTGGAAGTCCGGAATCACCGCAGCCGATGTCTGGCCAGACCGCAGTCACCCCTACAAAGTTGTAGCCCTGGATTACGGCATCAAATACAACATCCTCCGCCATCTGGCTGGCCGCGACTGCCACACCATCGTCCTACCAGCCCAAGCTGAGCCAGCCGATATCCTGGCCCTCGAGCCAGACGGCCTCTTTCTGTCCAACGGACCGGGAGACCCCGCAGCCGTTACCTATGCTATCAACACGGTTCGCCTTCTTTTGCCTGAACTCCCCATTTTCGGCATCTGTTTGGGCCACCAGCTCTTAGGATTAGCCATGGGCGGCACAACCTTCAAGCTCAAGTTCGGTCACCGGGGTGGCAACCAGCCGGTGAAGGATCTGCTCACCGGCAAGGTGGAAATCACCTCGCAGAACCATGGCTTCTGTGTGGACATCAACTCACTCAAGGGTAAAGATGTGGAACTCACCCACATTAACCTCAATGACCAGACCCTTGAAGGTATGCGGCACCGGAAACTGCCCATCTATTCGGTCCAATACCACCCGGAAGCCTCACCCGGACCCCATGACGCGACTTATCTCTTCGATAACTTCCTTACCCTCATGCAAAGAAAAAGTTGGTAATGTGCCGTAATCCTGGTCGCGGAGATTGGCGTGGTTTAACTCACTCAAGGGAGTAATGAAGAACGGTTCTTCTCATAACTAGTTAGTGTAAATTGATTCGAAGATCAAATAAATCATATGATTCAAATATGTTACACATGGGTAATTTAAAATCCAATGGATACCTTAATTATACCGTTTTATTTATTTAGCCGCCCACTCACTTCGTTCGCTCGACAGACGCAGAAATTTTGCCTCCGCGACCTGCGGAGGCAAAAACCTCGATCGCTTCGCGATACTACCATTGCTTATGCTTCAGAGGCATGAAGCTTTTGCCTGGGCAGGTCGCCCAGGCAAAAAGTTTTTCTTGTCTGCGTAATGTCTGCGTGTGTCTGCGGTTAAAATATTCACTTATTTATCAAATCCAACGGGGATCATCTACTAATTCCATGAATTCCACGAACTCTTTCGGAGAAGATCCCGAAGAACTAACCTCAGTTCAACCAAAGCTATGCCTAAAAGAACAGATATTCAGAAAATTCTCATCATCGGTTCAGGACCCATAATTATCAGTCAGGCCTGTGAATTTGACTATTCCGGCACCCAGGCATGCAAGGCCCTGCGGGAAGAGGGTTTCGAGATCGTTCTCATCAACAGTAATCCCGCCACCATTATGACCGACCCCGACACGGCTCAGCGCACCTATATTGAACCCATCACTTCCGAATGTGTGGCCAAAGTCATTGAGAGGGAAAGACCCCAGGCGTTGCTTCCCACTCTAGGAGGCCAGACAGCCCTAAACGTGGCGGTGGCAGTGGGTGAGATGGGAGTTCTGGAACGCTACGGGGTGGAGGTAATTGGCGCCTCCCTGCCGGTGATCAAAAAGGGGGAGGATCGTGAGCTTTTCCGGGCTGCCATGGAGAAGATAGGTTTGCGGGTACCTGTCAGTGGAATTGCCCGCTCCATGGAAGAAGTTCGCCAGGTGGCAGAAGTGATCGGTTTTCCCTTGATTATTCGCCCGTCCTTCACTCTCGGAGGCACTGGTGGCGGTGTAGTCTACAACCGGGAAGATTTGGAACGTATGGCCCGTGCAGGCCTGGATGCCAGTATGAACCGCACCATCATGCTGGAAGAATCAGTTTTGGGGTGGAAGGAATTCGAACTGGAGGTGATGAGAGACCACATGGACAATGTGGTTATCATCTGCTCCATCGAGAATTTCGATCCCATGGGTATCCACACTGGTGACAGCATCACCGTGGCTCCTGCTCAGACGTTAACCGACCGTGAATATCAGGCAATGCGGGACGCATCCATCGATGTGATCAGAGAAATCGGCGTGGAAACCGGCGGTTCAAACATTCAATTTGCCATCAACCCGGAAGACGGCGAGATGGTTATCATAGAAATGAACCCCCGGGTATCACGCTCCTCCGCCCTGGCCTCCAAAGCCACCGGCTTCCCCATCGCCAAAATCGCCGCCAAACTTGCTGTTGGCTACAGCCTGGATGAGATCGCCAACGATATCACTCGAGAAACCCGGGCCTCGTTCGAACCCGCCATTGACTATTGCGTGGTAAAAATCCCCCGCTGGACTTTCGAAAAATTCTCTCAAACTCCTGATTCCCTTACCACAACAATGAAATCGGTGGGCGAGACTATGGCCATCGGCCGCACCTTTAAGGAAGCCCTACAGAAAGCAGTGCGCTCCTTGGAAATCGGCCGTTTTTCCATGAACAGCGGTCTATCTCCCGAGTCTCTCAAAAACCCGGAATACCAGGGTCTTATTCGCCAAAAGCTGCGCGAGCCCAACTCAGAGAGGCTCTTTTATCTTACCGCGGCCATGGAGGCAGGAATAGAACTGGAAGAAATCCACCAACTTACCAAAATCGACCCCTGGTTCCTTTACAACATCGAGCAAATTCTGAATTTTGAGACTCACCTGCGCCAGCAGCCCTTGAGCGATGACCTCTTGCGACAGTCCAAGGCATACGGATTTTCCGACCGTCGTTTGGCGGAACTTACGGGAACGGATGACGATACCATCCGCGAACGTCGAACCCAGGCCGATATCGTTCCAGTTTACAAGTTGGTGGATACCTGTGCAGCTGAATTCGAAGCGTATACCCCTTACTACTATTCAACTTATGAGTCCGAGGATGAATCACGGCCCGACGAGGTACGCAAAGTGATGATCCTGGGGGGCGGCCCCAACCGCATCGGTCAGGGTATCGAATTTGATTACTGCTGTGTCCACGCCTCCTTTGCCCTGCGTGAGGAGGGGGTGCAGTCGATCATGGTAAATTCCAATCCGGAAACGGTAAGTACCGACTATGACACTTCAGACAAACTGTACTTCGAGCCTCTCACCTACGAGGACGTTCTTCACATAATTGAGAGGGAGTCACCGGACGGCCTCATCGTCCAGTTCGGTGGCCAGACGCCGTTGAACCTCGCCGTTCCTCTGGCAAAGGCTGGTGCCCCCATCATCGGTACAACCCCGGACAGTATCGATAGGGCCGAGGACCGGGAGCGTTTCCAAGCCCTCATAAAGAAACTCGGGCTGAGGCAGCCGAAAAATGCCATTGCCGCTAGTGCCTCTGAAGCTCTAGAAGCAGCTGCCAAGATTGGCTACCCGGTCTTGGTGCGGCCGTCCTACGTTTTGGGTGGCCGGGCTATGGAAATCGTTTACGAACAAGAACAACTGGAAGCCTTCATTCATAAGGCAGTCCATGTTTCTTCTGGCCATCCCATCTTGGTGGATCAATTTCTCCGGGACGCTATCGAAATAGATGTGGATGCCATTTCCGACGGTACAGCCACGGTGATTGGCGGCATCATGGAGCACATTGAGGAGGCAGGGATTCACTCTGGTGACAGCGCCTGTGTGCTCCCTCCCATCAGTATTTCCCAGGAACTCATCCAGGAGATCAAGTTTCAGACAAAGGCTCTGGCGCAGGAATTAGGGGTGGTGGGCCTTATGAATATACAATACGCAGTTAAAGACAATTTAATTTACGTGCTGGAGGTAAACCCCAGGGCCTCTCGCTCGGCGCCTTTTGTGAGTAAGGCCATTGGTGTGCCTCTTGCCAAGCTCGCCACCAAGATTATGCTGGGGAAGACCCTATCCGAACTTGGCTTTACCCGAGAGGTGGAACCTACTCACCTTGCGGTCAAAGAGTCAGTATTTCCTTTCATACGTTTCCCAGAAGTAGATATCCTTTTAGGCCCGGAAATGAAATCCACCGGCGAAGTAATGGGAGTCTACAGGACCTTTGGTATTGCCTTCGCCAAGGCCCAACTTGCGGCAGG
>CAMYLW010000160.1:0-4604 GCA_947259475.1 Thermodesulfobacteriota bacterium | reverse complement strand
GACTTCGCCCAGATAGACTTTGGGATCTATGCCACCCAGGGGACCTCCGATTTCCTGACAAAGCATGGAGTGCACAACCATATGGTGGCGAAATTGAGTGAGGGACGCCCTCATGTCATAGACCATATCAAGAACGAGGAAATCAACCTGGTCGTCAATACCAGCACTGGAAGAAAAACGGCCTCCGACGCCTATTTGATTCGGCGGGCCACCTTGGTTTATAATCTCCCATACGCCACGACCATTGCTGGTGCCAGAGCTTTTGCCCAGGCCATCGCTGCACTATGCAGCGGTGATTTGGAGGTTACCTCGATTCAGGAATATAATTGAGATAATTGAAGATTTAAGACTTAAGATTGGAGAAAAGCATAGGGCATAGAGCATAGAGTTTAAACATTTCGAAATTCGAAATTCAAAATTCGAAATTATTTATTCTGACTACTGGATTCTTTGTTTTTTTTTTTTTTTTTTAGACATTTTAGGCACTTTAGCTCATTTTAGTTCATTTCACCTGATTATAAGGACTTACTTTGCGCAACCAATCGCACCCCATAATTATCCCTGACGGTAGACCAAAGGAAGAATGCGGTATCTTCGCCATTTATGGACACGAGGACACCGCCCGTCTTACCTATTTCGGCCTCTATGCCCTCCAGCACCGGGGCCAAGAGAGTGCCGGCATCAGCGTCGGTGATGGTCGACTGATGCGCCATCATAAGGGCATGGGGTTGGTGAGCGAAATTTTCAACGAAGATGTCCTTGCCAGCCTGAAGGGCTATCTCGGTGTTGGACACGTGCGTTATTCCACCACCGGCTCGTCCGTACTCGTCAACGCGCAACCTTTCTGCATCACTCACTCCGGCTGTAGCCTCGCCATCGCCCACAACGGCAACCTGGTTAATGCCCATCATCTGAGGTGTGAACTGGAACAGCAGGGTTCAATTTTTCAAACAAGCATGGACAGTGAAGTGATCGTGCATCTTATGGCCCGGCAACTTGTTCATGGCCTGGAAGAGGCACTGCTCACCTCCTTGAGTCAGATTAAAGGCGCTTATTCATTGGTGATGGCCACAGAAGACCAAATCATTGGCGCCCGCGATCCTTACGGCTTTCGACCCCTGTGCCTGGGCCTTCTAGACGACAACGCCTATGTCATCGCCTCGGAGACCTGTGCCCTGGATCTGATAGGGGCCACTTACCTGCGGGACGTTGAGCCTGGAGAGATCGTATTCATCGACGACAATGGGATCAGATCTCGACACCTCGCTGATAATGGCCGCACCGCCTTCTGCATCTTTGAGTTTATCTACTTTGCCCGACCGGACAGCAACATTTTTGGCCAGAATGTTTACATGGCCCGCAAACGCCTGGGGCACGAGATATTCCGAGAATATCAAGTGGACGCCGACATAGTCATGCCGTTTCCCGACTCGGGCAACTATGCAGCCCTTGGATTCGCCGAGGCCTCATCCATCCCATTGGAAATGGGCGTAATCCGCAACCACTACGTGGGCCGTACTTTTATCGAGCCCACCCAGGCCATGCGAGACTTCCATGTAAAAGTAAAGCTCAATCCCGTGCGCCCGCTGTTGAGGGACAAGCGACTCGTCATCGTTGAGGACTCAATCGTTCGAGGAACCACCACTCGAAATCGTGTTAAGACACTTAGGGAGGCAGGAGCCCAGGAAGTGCACATGGTTGTGAGTTGTCCGCCGCACCGCTATCCCTGCTATTATGGTATTGATTTTCCCTCCCGCAAGGAACTCCTGGCAGCCACCCACTCTACCGAAGAAATCAAGAAATTCCTGAGACTCGATAGTATGCACTATCTGAGTCTAGAGGGACTTCTTCGGGGCATCAACATGGACACTGCTGGCTTTTGCCTCGCCTGTTTCAATGGAGAATACCCGGTCAGTTTCGCTGATGACCTCCACAAGCACTGTTTAGAAACGAGTGTTGAGGTCGGCTCATAGAGTGTCCGTTTCCCACCACAATAAATACCTATGAGAAGGTACTATGGTTAGGCCTAACAAAAAAAATATTCGCCGGAGTGCAGCTAAGATTATTAGAGAAGCGAAGGATGTGCTTCGAATTGAAGCCGAGGGCATATTTGGTCTCATCGACCGGATAGACTCCGAATTTGCAGAAGCCGTAAACTGGATTTATGAAAGTCGCGGCCGGGTAATTGTCACCGGCATTGGCAAGTCAGGAATAGTCGGACGGAAGATTGTCGCCACGCTCAACAGTACCGGTACCAAGTCGCTTTTTTTGCATCCAGTGGAGGCTATGCACGGCGATCTGGGCATGGTGAGCCCAGATGACATCGTCCTCGTTCTGTCCAGTAGCGGTGAAACGGAAGAGTTGGCAGCGATCCTGCCTACTTTGAAGGATTTGGGAACACGAATCATCTGTTTCACAGGAAATACCGAATCTACCTTGAGCCGCAATAGCGATCTAACTGTCTACGCCGGGGTGGAACGTGAGGCCTGCCCCTTGGGGTTGGCCCCCACTGCCAGCACTACCGCCATGCTTGCCTTGGGAGACGCAGTATGCGTAACACTCTTAAACAGGCACGAGTTTCAGCTGGAGGATTTTCGCCGCTGCCATCCAGGAGGAGTACTGGGAGAGCGACTTCGAGTACCAATTGAAGCAATTATGCGCACCGGCTCCAGCATCCCAAAAGTCCAGGAGAATACCCTGGTGGCCGAGGCAATCAAGGAAATGGACGCCAAGACCCTGGGAGCGACCCTGGTGCTTGGAGACACGGCTGGGCTGGTTGGTATCGTCACAGACGGCGACCTCCGTCGCGGATTACGCAAGTATGAGCGGTTATTGGAAAAGCCGGTAAACGCCATTATGGGTAAGCACCCCAAGACTATCCAGGTAAAAGACTCGGTTGCGGACGCTCTGGAAATCATGGAAGAATACCAAATCACAGTGCTAGCAGTTACCGGCCCGAAGGATGAGCTTCTGGGAATCATTCATCTCCACGACCTCCTCGGCAAGGGATACATTAAATTTACGCTGTAGGAAATCCAATTGTAGAAATTAGGTGTTAATTTAAGAATTGGGGCATTGAAGGAATTAGGGAATTGGAAGATATAGAATTTTATCAATAGCCGTTCTTGCTCCTCATAATTCCTTAATTTCTGAATTCCTAAATTCCTAAATTCTTTTGTTCCCTTGCTTCGCGCTCTCTTCTTTGCACTCTGGAAAGTGTAGTTTCATGAACCCGATCGTTACCCCCAGAGGCCTGATTTGCTCCTTGGCGCTGGTGCCAAATCCCGAAAACCGCGGTTTGTATCTGGGTCTTGAGTCGCTCATAGCTCGTTTGCAGCCGGCAGTGGCAGGGCTGCTGCTGGATCCCATGTTCTGGTGCCCCGATGCAAACAACTGCGGCCCGGTTTCCGCCTCCTTGCTCGAGGAGATCATCACACTGGTGCCTTCAGGACTTCCTCTTTGGGTTCGAATTACAGGCACCTCTGCTGAACAGACCATACACATCTGCCGCCAACTGGAAACAGTCTGCCGTCACCTTAACTACCAAGGCCCCCTCGCCTGGGTGGATACGCCACTTTTTTACCACAGCAATCGTGGTTTACCCGAGCACTACCGTAACCTCCTTGCTGAAACTGAATTCAACCTCATCGCCGACAACGATCCTCTTTTGATTCAAAAAATTGGCAACAAGACCAAACGTAACAACATTCGAACAGCTGTTTTGAAAAAACTAGCCCAGGAGCCTCGACTGGCTGGACTTGTGCATCGTGGTGACCTTGGACGAGGTCTGAATTACCAGCGGGCCGTTCGGGGTCAGCCCAACTTTCTCGTCTATGATGGTGGGGAGCGCAGTTTCCTTGAGCGACCCAGTGCTAGTGGTGTCGTTTCGGTGGGTGCCAATCTCTTGCCTCAGGAATGGAGGACCATTACGCTTTCCTCCCTGAATCTGGACGACAGCCATCCGGATCAGGCGGGTCGCTTCCGCCATCTCTGGGAAAGCGGACAGCGGGTCCGGACTTTGCAGAAATACTATGACCACGCCCCCGCCCGAATCATCCCGGCAGTACTGGCTGCTTGGAAGTTGGTCCAAAAAAACGGACAACCCTTGACTCCCGAAGATCAAAAAGCAATAGAGCGGATTCTGGAACATGCTCCAGAACCGTGAAATAGTACGGGCGAGGATATTCCATCAGCGTTCTCTAATCCCCCAGCCAACCGAGTTTTATATACGATTGACGTCCGTGGTCCCTTGTTAGTTGTTTACTTCAAGGTGTAGTTTTCCAATTACAGTCCGGCATTGAAAATCTCTGACTGTGACGGTACCATAGGCCTGGGGCCTATGAGAGCGAGCAAAATGATAGCTAGCTAGGTCCATAAGAGAATACACAACTGACTACTGACAACGGACATTTCTGAATGTACACAAACTTCATTTACTTTATAGTAGTTCTACTTATCTTTTCCACCCAGCAGCCGTCGCCGACTCCACGGCTCTCTCTTTATCTCACTCTTCTCGCTACTCTCACCTCACTTTCACTGTTTGCTCTTATCAACAGGCAGGTCTTCAGACGTCTGACAGCACGGATGTCGGCCGTTTCGGCCGG
>CAMYLW010000159.1 GCA_947259475.1 Thermodesulfobacteriota bacterium | reverse complement strand
GCCAAAAAAATCAAAACCTCGTCATCGCGAGCGGTAGCGCGGCGATCTTTTGCACGTTCGCGCCACCCTGAAAAAGATTGCTTCGTTCCTCGCAATGCCTGTTAAAGCAACTTGTCAATAAATTTAATTAGAAAATGCGATTTTCGGATCAAATTGTACTTTGTTTACCACGACGCAATAAGCGATGCGTAATAGTTTTCTGGCGATGATGCATACAGCCTCTGCATGCTTACGACCTTGTGCTTTTAGCTGGTCGTAGTAAGCCCTAACATAATCATAATTCAGACAGGCACCCCAGGCGGCCTGAAACAATCTTTTCCTCATTTACCATTCCACTACTTTCTGATTCTGTAAATGGCCAGTTAACTGATTTGAGTAAATCTGAAGTATACCCATGCCATCCGCCATCAATCTTTGCAATAATTTTTCTTCCAGTTACAGAACGAGCTAATCTCACTGCATACATTGTAGCTTCAGTTCCTGATGTGACGTAGCGAATTTTTTCAGCTACTGGAACTGCTTTTGAAATTAACTCTGACAACTTTATTGTTTGTTCGTTTACTGTGCCATACATCCAACTCTTTTCAATTTGTTTTTTCAATGCTCCTTTGACGTTTTTTGGACCATGTCCTAATATCAAAGACCAATGCCCCATCCAATAGTCTGCATACTTGTTATCATCCACATCTATCTTTTCCAAAATCAACTTTCAAAACAAGATCTACCATTTTAACTATTGAAAAGTTCCATTACATCGATATCCGACTTTTTTTCAGAAAATGAGTTGAAAAAAACATGTAATTTTTTCAATTTTTTGACCGATCAGGCACAATTTCACGTATGGTTTATATGGATTCTTTATTCTTTGGCTTCTGCATACGTAACGCAATAGGCGGCGCTCGTGATGAAGTATGGTAATATGCCACTTTGTGATTCATGGGCCTCCAGTTACGCATACAAGAATGAGGATTTGATTGCAAGATCAATATCTGAAATGTGAAGATTATGTGCATCCGTCAATTCCAATTAAAGTACAAATGTACTTCAATAATCAAAATACAAAATAATTCAGAATCCGGTTGATCCTGCCGGACCTGACTGCTATCGGATTGATACTAAGCCATGCGAGTCATTGTAGCAATACAAGGCAGACGGCTCAGTAACGCGTAGTCAACCTAACCTATGGACGGGAATAACCTCGGGAAACTGAGAATAATGCCCGATAGAACACTATGCCTGGAATGGTTTGTGTTCCAAATGATTTATCGCCGTAGGATGGGACTGCGGCCTATCAGTTTGTTGGTGAGGTAATGGCCCACCAAGACTATTACAGGTACGGGCTCTGAGAGGAGTAGCCCGGAGATGGGTACTGAGACACGGACCCAGGCCCTATGGG
Organism: Thermodesulfobacteriota bacterium; assembly: GCA_947259475.1. Classification (GTDB taxonomy): domain Bacteria; phylum Desulfobacterota; class Syntrophobacteria; order BM002; family BM002; genus BM002. The sequence continues at coordinate 4,517 of CAMYLW010000159.1, read as the reverse complement.
GCGCAGCAGGCGAGAAAACTTTGCAATGTGCGAAAGCACGACAAGGTTAATCCGAGTGATTTGTGCTAAACGAATCTTTTGTTAGTCCTAGAAACACTAACGAATAAGGGGTGGGCAAGTTCTGGTGTCAGCCGCCGCGGTAAAACCAGCACCTCAAGTGGTCAGGATGATTATTGGGCCTAAAGCATCCGTAGCCGGCTCTGTAAGTTTTCGGTTAAATCTGTATGCTCAACATACAGGCTGCCGGGAATACTGCAGAGCTAGGGAGTGGGAGAGGTAGACGGTACTCGGTAGGAAGGGGTAAAATCCTTTGATCTATTGATGACCACCTGTGGCGAAGGCGGTCTACCAGAACACGTCCGACGGTGAGGGATGAAAGCTGGGGGAGCAAACCGGATTAGATACCCGGGTAGTCCCAGCTGTAAACTATGCAAACTCAGTGATGCATTGGCTTGTGGCCAATGCAGTGCTGCAGGGAAGCCGTTAAGTTTGCCGCCTGGGAAGTACGTACGCAAGTATGAAACTTAAAGGAATTGGCGGGGGAGCACCACAAGGGGTGAAGCCTGCGGTTCAATTGGAGTCAACGCCAGAAATCTTACCCGGAGAGACAGCAGAATGAAGGTCAAGCTGAAGACTTTACCAGACAAGCTGAGAGGTGGTGCATGGCCGTCGCCAGCTCGTGCCGTGAGATGTCCTGTTAAGTCAGGTAACGAGCGAGATCCCTGCCTCTAGTTGCCACCATTACTCTCAGGAGTAGTGGGGCGAATTAGCGGGACCGCCGCAGTTAATGCGGAGGAAGGAAGGGGCCACGGCAGGTCAGTATGCCCCGAAACTCTGGGGCCACACGCGGGCTGCAATGGTAACGACAATGGGTTTCGAATCCGAAAGGATGAGGTAATCCTCAAACGTTACCACAGTTATGACTGAGGGCTGCAACTCGCCCTCACGAATATGGAATCCCTAGTAACTGCGTGTCATTATCGCGCGGTGAATACGTCCCTGCTCCTTGCACACACCGCCCGTCGTTTCATTGAAGTGAGCTTTTAGCGAGGTGACGTCTAATTGGCGTTATCGAACTTGAGGTTCGTGACAAGGGAAAAGTCGTAACAAGGTGACCGTAGGGGAACCTGCGGTCGGATCACCTCCTTAGACATGGAAAGTGTACGGGTGTACATAATCTTCACATTAAATCATCGATGCAATGCATCACGAAAGTGATGTATGAAGGATGTAGTGGACCTCTTACCGGGGGTTTGCAATGATCGTCGTGCATAGTCGTGTAATATGTGGCTGAATTTACTGGTGTAAAGACGCCAATAGGTGGATTGCTAGGCTTGAGGAGAGATGAAGGACGTGGCAAGCTGCGATAAGCTCGGGGTAGGCGCACGCATCCTATGATCCCGAGATGTCCGAATGAGAATCTTACACATTTGTGTATTCCAGTACATTGGTATTGGAAGTCGAACCGTGGGAATTGAAGCATCTTAGTACCACGTGGAAAAGAAATCAATTGAGATTTCCCAAGTAGAGGCGATCGAAAAGGAAAGAGCCCAAACTGAATCCTTCGGGAGATGTGGTGTTTTGGTATGATAATATGGAATCTTGGAACACAGCTGAAATGATCTGAAAAGTTCTGGCGTAGAGGGTGATACCCCCTTAGGCGAAGTGGGAAGAGTCCTATTCATACCCGAGTAGTTGTCCTTGGTAGTGGGCAATGAATATGGGTGAAAGTAGCATCCGAGGCTAAATATCTCTCAAGACCGATAGTGGACTAGTACCGTGAGGGAAAGCTGAAAAGTACCCCGGAAGGGGGGCGAAAAGTGCATGAAACCTATTGGTTACAGACGTGCGTGGCATGGAAGGTGATTTTTTCAGATTGGAGATTCTAGCAATAGAGTTGAAGGTTTGATATCCAAATCATCAGTGTTACGCGTTCCGTCTCGAAACACGGGCCAAGGAGCTAACTGTCATGGCAAGCTTAAACCTGTAAAGGTGTAGGCGAAGGGAAACCGAGCTCTCGCAGCTTCGCAAGAAGTCAGGAGAGGCGTGTGAAAGTGCGTAGAGTCATGGCGGCTAGGCTAGAAGCCAGTCGATCTATTCCTGAGCTAGATGAAGGCGGGCGAAAGCCCGCTGGAGGTCTTAAGACGTTCTGACGTGCAAATCGTTGTTGTGACTTGGGAATAGGGGTCAAAAACCAATCTAGACTGGCGCTCGCTAGTTCCAACCGAAGCGTCTCGCAGGGCGTGCTTTGTGGAGATAGCGTTTCCGGTAGAGCACTGATAGAGGGGCGCGGGGGAGAAATCCCTCACCCCTCATTCAAACTCCGAACGGATACGCATTGTAGAAGCAAGGACACGGGTTCATGTGGCGTAAGGCTCATGACCGAAAGGGGTTTAACCCAGACTGAAGTTAAGGTCCCCAAATTTTTGCTAAGTGTCAAGCTAAAGAGCGTGTTCTCGCCAAGACAGCAGGGAGGTAAGCTCAGAAGCAGCTATCCTTTAAAAAGTGTGTAACAACTTACCTGCCGAGGGGGGATGCCTCAAAAACGGACGGGGCTAAAGCAAAGTACCGATACTTTAGATAATCATCAGTGGATGATTCGTGGTAGGTTGGCGTAGTGATTGGGTCGAAGCAGGGCGATGACGTCCTGTGGACCGATTTCTATTGCAGATCTTGGTGGTAGTAACAGCATAGTATAGTGAGAATCTATACCACCGTAAGCGCAAGGGTTTCCAGGCAATGCGTTATCAGCCTGGAGGTAGTCGATCCTAAGATGTACCTCAACAGAGTACACCGAATGGGAAACTAGTTAATATTCTAGTACCTTGTATCAAGCGTTTGATCTATATGGTTCGCTTCCGGATAGGGGTTGTACAACCATCGTTGTATCTAACTATTCAAGGGTGGAGGAGTGTCGTAATGACGAGAACTCACCCGAGGTAGGAATGGCTTCGCGTTAGCGAAGTTTTCTCGAATCCAGGAGACCATGAAAGATTGTGTAGTTAGTAAGATACAAGTTCGTACCCAGAACCGACACAGGTGCGCTGGCTTAGAAAGCTAAGGTGCTACGGGTATACCGTATGGCGAGGGAATTCGGCAAATTAGTCCTGTAGCTTAGGTATAAGGGATGCCTGCAATCTTCATGAGGAATGGGGATCGCAGGTTGCAATGACAAGGGGGTTTCGACTGTTTAATAAAAACACAGGCGACTGCTAGTCCGAAAGGATTTGTATAGTCGCTGAATCCTGGCCGGTGCCGGTACCTAAAACTTGGGTTCAACCGAGCTAAGGGCCGGTTAACGCCGGGAGTAACTCTGACTCTCTTAAGGTAGCCAAATGCCTTGTCGGGTAAGTTCCGACGCGCATGAATGGAACAACGAGAGCCCCACTGTCCCCGCCTACAACCCGGTGAAGCCACATAAGGTGGACGAACAGTCCATCAACTTCCATCGGGGAGAGAAGACCCCGTGGAGTTTTACTGCAGCTTGTGCTTGTGGTATAGTAAGAATTGCACAGGGTATCTGGGAGCTATGCTTTACATTCCCCGGGATGTAAATGAAGCAACGATGTAACACCAGACTCTTTTTGCAGTACCACTTATCCAGTGAAGACCGGAGACACGTGCAGGTGGGCAGTTCGGCTGGGGCGGCACCCCTTTGAAAAGATATCAAAGGGGCCCAAAGTTGAGTTCAAACGGGGCAGAAATCCGTTGAAGAGGGCAAAGCCAAAAACTCGACTGAATGGATTTCCAAACGCACGGAATTCATAGACGAAAGTCTGGCTTAGCGATCCTTCGTGTGCCCACTATTGGGGCCCGGAGGTGACAGAAAAATTACCCCAGGGATAACAGGCTCGTCGCGGGCGAGAGCTCCTATCGACCCCGCGGTTTGGTACCTCGATGTCGGCTTTTCCTATCCTGGTCCTGCAGCAGGGGCCAAGGGTGAGGCTGCTCGCCTATTAAAAGGGAACATGAGCTGGGTTTAGACCGTCGTGAGACAGGTCGGTCTCTGCCTGATGGAAGCGCGAATAACTGAGGGGAAGTTGCTCCGAGTACGAGAGGAACAGAGCAGCGTGGCCACTGGTTTACCGGTTGTCTGATAAGGCAGGCCGGGCAGCTAAGCCGTTTAGGCTAAGTGCTGAAAGCATCTAAGCACGAATCCTATCCCGAGACAAGTTATTCTTTCGTAAGATGAAGGTCGGCAGCAAAATACTGCGTTGATAGGAAGGTGGTGTAGATCACAAGCTTCGGCGAGTGGTGAGCCAGCCTTTACTAATAGACCAACACATCAGTTCAGCCACTTACATAGAGACTATGCGCGATGAATCATTTTCAATTCATCAAGTGGATAACATAACATATACACGACTTGTACGATGATTTCATTTTTAATCATGTCAATGAATACTATGCATTTTTTTAATTTGATTTGAAATAATCTCCTAGCGAAAGCTAGGCACGACTATGAAATAAATTAGTGATAATTACTCATGTGAAAGTAATATTTTTTAGTGACAGTA
>CAMYLW010000158.1 GCA_947259475.1 Thermodesulfobacteriota bacterium | reverse complement strand
AGGCTGTCCGACAACCCACCGAATGCCTGCTTTTGTCATTCTGAGCGAAGCGAAGAATCTCATGAATTTATGTACTTACTACTTAGAGATTCTTCGGCTGACGCCTCAGAATGACGTTGTCGGACAGCCTCCAACCCCCCTTTAGTAAAGGGGGACTTTTATAAAGAGAAAGGCCATCCATTATTGGATGGCCTTTTGATTCTACGCTATGCGCTTGGCGCTTGGCGCTATGCGTTGTTATTTTTCCAGTGTCATCTGAATGTAACGGCAGGGACACTCTTTGGCGCAAAGACCGCAGCCCTTGCAGAAATCCAAGTCGAATTCGTACAGTCCGGTTTTTTCAGATATCTTAACCGCATTGTCCGGGCAATACATAAAGCAATTACCACAGTTATAGCAGAGTCCACAGCTAAAGCATCTTTCGGATTCATCGATGATCGCTTCAGGATCGAGGGCAGGATAGAGCTCCTTAAAATGCTTCAGACGCATGTGGATCGGCAAGGCTTCCTTCTCAAACCGTCTGGTCTTTTGGTAATAGTAGGTGTTCAAGTCCTTGGAATGTATCACCGGCGGGCTCGCCAGACGGCTTTCCACATTGCCGTCGATGTAGTCTTCAATGGCGGAAGCAGCTCGAGTGCCCTGGCCTATGGCAGCGGACACAGTCTCCAAGCCCAGAACGGCGTCGCCACCCGCAAAGACGCCATCGATGCTGGTCATCAGATTCTCAGTCGCCACCCGCAAAGACGCCATCGATGCTGGTCATCAGATTCTCATTGGCGGAAATCCATTTATTGTCTATCTTGTGAACTTCTATGCCGTCATAGTCCACCGCCTGACCCGTGGCCAGTATTACCGTATCAGCCGGAATAACTGAATCTGACCCGGCAATGGGAACCGGCCTGGCCCGGCCGCTGGCATCAGGCTCCTTTAACTCCATTTGCACGGACAAAATGCCCACCACCTTGTCGTTATCCTGAATGATTTTCACCGGGTTGGTGTGATAGCGGAACATGACGCGCTCTTCCATGGCTTCATCGATCTCGGCGGTTATAGCGGGCATCTCCACTCGGGTGCGACGGTAGACCACACTCACATTCGCCCCCAGCCGTTTTGCCACCCGGGCGCAGTCCATGGCCGTGTTGCCGCCGCCGATAACTACCACGTCTTTGCCAACATCAACATACTTACCGCTGTTCACCTCTCTCAGAAACTCCACCCCGGAAAAAACGTTCCGGGCATCCTGACCAGGTATATCAATGGACAGTCCTGTTTGGGCTCCAATCCCCGTAAAGACAGCATCATACGTTTGGATCAGCTGATCCAGGGGGATATTGACGCCGACCTTGATATTGCACTCCAGTTCAATGCCCAGCTTCCATATGTTTTCGAGCTCTTGCCGCAAGACATAATTTGGCAGTCGATAGGAGGGAATACCGTAGCGCATCATGCCTCCGGGCTCACCATAGGCCTCGAATATCTTCACCTGAAATCCTCTTTTGGCCAGGTGAAAGGCGCAGGACAGTCCCGCCGGCCCGGAGCCAATTACCGCCACCTTCTCTTTTCTAGAGGCAATGAGCTTTTTGTGCTCCAGGTTCTCCTCCAGGCCGTAGTCACCAACAGCGCGCTCTGCGCTGTTTATGGCCACAGGTGAGTCAAAGTCCCGACGATTACACCCATCTTCACAGGGATGAGGACAGACCCTGCCGCAGATTGCCGGCAAAGGGTTGGTGCGGGTCAACACATGCCAGGCTGCTTCATAGTCCTTTTTCTCCGCCAGAGTTCTGAGAAAACCACGGATATCGTTTCCTGCAGGGCAGCCGTGGTTACAGGGCGGGGTTTGCATGATATTGACCGGCAACAGAGTCCGCCAAGAGCCGGTCTCATAAGGAACAACTTTGCGTAAATCCAGAGCTAGTCCTAAAGGTAGCTTTTCCATTACAGATTAAACCTCTCTATGTTCTGGTTGGCGATCTCTTGGATTTCATCCACTTCTTTGGTTGGCACCCCTTTCTTGAAGAGATGCTTGAACCTTCCTTGCGGTTTCAAATATTCTTCCACCGCCACTTTTACCGGGATCTTCTTCACATTGGTCACCTTGCCGTCAACAATTTCATATACGGGGAAAAGCCCGGTGTCTTTGGCCAAGCGACATATCTCCACGGTAAGTTCCCCGTGATGCCCCCAACCCAACGGACAGGGTGCCAGGATGTGGATGTATTTGGGACCCTCAATGGTGAGCGCCTTCCTAATCTTCAGCTGCAGATCCCTGAAATCATCAACTGTGGCAGTAGCCACGTACGGGATGCCATGGTCCGCCGCAAGCATCGGCATGTTTTTCTTGCGGGTTGTATTACCCGTGGGTGTTGTGGAGGTCCGGGCACCATAGGGAGTAAAGCTTGAACGCTGCACCCCGGTGTTCATGTAGGCCTCATTGTCGTAGCAGACATAGAGAATGTTATGGCCCCGTTCAAACATGCCGCTGATACTTTGCAAACCAATGTCGGCAGTACTGCCGTCTCCTCCCTGGGCGATAATGTTGACCGGCCCCTTGTTGAGCGCTTTATAGGCAGCGTCCACACCGGAGGCAACAGCCGCCGCATTTTCAAACAGGCTGTGCAAAAAGGGAATTCGCCAGGAAGGATCAGGATAGGGGGCGCTAAACACTTCCAGGCAGCCGGTGGCTACACAGGCAATGGTGTTCTCACCGGCAGCATCTGCCACCAGTCGGGCGGCCAGAGCTTGACCACAGCCACCACAAGCCCGGTGCCCACTAGCAAACAAATCTTTTTTGTCTACGCCTTCGAGGTATTTGGATTGTTCTCTCATGGTTACATCTCTTTCTCTGCTATGAGTTCTGTCCGCAAGCCCAAAAACTCAAATTCCACGGGCTCTTTCCCTACCTTTTCCACCATATAACGCAAGTCATCAATTGATATATTGCGACCTCCCAGGCCGGCAACAAAACTACTTATGTCACGATCCCTTTTCTCCGCCCGTGGAAAAGACCAGCGAACATCGCTGGCTAAGATGCCGCCTCTTCCCAGGGAAATGCACTTCTCCAGCACCACGATGTTCATTTTATCCTTCAAGGCCCGGTAAACCTCATGTCGCGGAAAGGGGCGGTAGGAGCATATTTGCAGAAGCCCAACCTTCTTGCCCTCTTCCTCGAGCTGGTCAATGAGCTCTTTTATGGTGCCCACCACCGAACCCATGGAAACGACTACCACGTCGGCCTCTTCCAGCTTGTAGGTCTTGATGAAGCCGCCGCTCTCTCTGCCAAAAGCCTTGGCAAATTCAGAGCTTACTTCTTTTATGGTTTCCTCGGATTTTTCCAGAGCACGGTGCAAGATGTACCGGGTTTCCATATAGAAGCGAGGGTCGGCAAACAGGCCGATACCTCTCGGCCACCTGGGGTCGACGATGTGCCTGGGCTTAAAAGTAGGCAAGAAGTCATCCACCTCTTTTTGTTCGGGAAGGTCTACCTGTTCATAGGCATGGGTAAGAATAAAGCCATCCATGCAAACCATCACCGGCAGAAAGGTCCGTTCCGCAATCTTGAAGGCCTGGATGTGCAAGTCCGAAGCCTCCTGGTTGTCCTCGGCATGGAGTTGAATCCAGCCCGCGTCCCTAACCGCCATTGAATCCTGATGGTCATTCCATATGCTGAGCGGCGCGGATATGGCGCGATTGGCACATGTCATCACGATTGGCAAGCGCATCCCGGCAATGCAGTAGATAACTTCGCTCATCAGCAACAGTCCCTGAGATGACGTTGCCGTATAGGCGCGGGCGCCCGCAGCACTGGCTCCTAAAACCACTGAGGCTGCAGAAAACTCGCTTTCCACATTGATAAATTCTGCATCCAGTTGCCCTGCACCAACTATGTCCGCCAGCCCTTCCACAATATGCGTTTGCGGCGTAATGGGATAGGCAGAAATTACATTGGGTCGGCATTGGGCTACTACATGGGCAACCGCGTGAGATCCTTCAAGTTGTTTAAGCATCTCTCCTCTTCTCCATGATTTCCACGGCCCTCTGGAGGGCAGCTATGTTGTTTTCACCAACCCTGCCGGGAAACTTCTCCATAACGGCCTCCTGGGCCGCCCCCAAACTCACCAGACCGGTAATGGAACAAAAGGCTCCGATCATGATCGCATTGGGTATGGGCCTGCCTATGATCTCAAGGGCGATTTCGGTGGCAGGAATGGTTTCCACTCTTGCAGTTGTTTTGAGATTCAGGTCCTCGGGTTTTTGTTCAGCATTGATCAGTACCAAACCATCAGGTTTTATGCCGTCCAAAACAGGCACTGCACCAATTAAATGATAGTCCTGGACGATCAGGTAATCCGGAGTTCGTACCTCCTCCCGGGTCCGAATCTTTTTGTCGTCGATTCTGACAAAAGCCTGGACAGGTGCTCCTATGCGCTCTGCTCCGAAAGAAGGAAAGGCCTGGGCAAATTTGCCGTCTTTGAACGCTGCGATGGACAAAAGCTCCGCCGCTGCCACGTTTCCCTGTCCACCTCGACCATGAATCCGAATTTCAATCATGTCTTTCACCTTCTGATAGATTCGTGCTTTATTGCACGGCGGACTATAACATTTTTACCACTGCTTTTCGACTCTTCTTTTCTTCTCGTAAATTATTTCACAAAATATAACCTAAAACTTTATCTAATTCAATCTGAAACCGAGCCCTGCCCGTGGAATAGGGAACCATGCAGGTGGTTTTCCTGGCCGGCACCTTTCTTGCTGCAATCATCTGCCGATTTTGCTAATTTACTGCTATCTCATTAAGATCGTCTCCTGAGGAAAGCATGTTGGACGTAATTCTTTTCTGATTACAAGCATAGGGAGAAGAGATGCGGAGACTATTTACCAGGGCTCATGTGTGTTGTGCACTTGTGGTTTTGACTACCTTTCTGCTCTGTTCCATGGTCGCTGCCGCAGAAAAACCTTCAGTTGCAATTGAGCAGAAAGAAAATCTACAGCGTGAGGGAAAAGAGGAGATAGAAGAAAAACATTCCGTTGAAACTGAACTCGAGGAGCAAGAACAGCAACCAATAGAAACTGAAGACATTGATGATGAGGATGAAGAAACCGAAGGAACTCCCATACTTTCAAGGTTACCCGTGGAAAAGATCACCCTGGGTGGCTTCATCGACCTTGATTTTGACTACTATGACCGCTCAGATGTCTCTGACAAGAATAGTAACAGTACTTCTGACCTGGGTCTGGGTTCGGCGGAACTTGAACTCAGGGTGTTTTTCAACGAATGGGTCAAATCCAAAGTTGTGGTGACTGCTGATGATGTCGGCAAGGAAGATGGGGACAAGAATATAAAGTTGGATGAAGCCATTTTCACCTTTGAGTGCCCTCGGGTCCCCTTGTACTTCACTGGCGGTTTAACCACCCTGCCTTTCGGCGTTTTTGAAGATCGCTTGATCGTTGCTCCCATCACTGAGGACCTTTATGAGGTAGACACAGTAGGTGCCACCTTGGGTTTTGCTCCTGACTTCTACGGACTGGACATTTCCATCACCGTCTATGAAGGCCAGGAGATCATTGAAAACCTCGATGATTTCAATACACATGAGTTCACGCCGGATCGCAAAGAAGAGGATGATGTGAATTCTTTCATTGCCAATGTCACACTCGAGCCAGTAGAAGACATGCTTACTTTCAGTGTTTTCTACGACAGTGAACCAGGCGATGGCGACCGCAACCGGACCATAGGGGGGGCCTTTACTTTAGAGGTCTGGAAGTTCAGTTTGGACGCAGAATACATCACCGCCTTAGAACGAGAAAAAGGGGAAAACGGGGAAGAAAACAAGGATAGTGCCTGGGTTGTGGGACTTGCTTTTCGACCGTTGGAGTCGGTGCCGCTGGAGTTTGCGGCCCGGTATGAAGATTTTGATGATGATCAAAGCGGTGGCCAGGATGAAGTACTGGACTACCGATA
>CAMYLW010000157.1:991-6290 GCA_947259475.1 Thermodesulfobacteriota bacterium | reverse complement strand
CACTTGGCCCCAGAAGGCTCCGCAACGGTGGCGGGCCCCGACCCTTCCGTCTCTTCCGTGGGTGAATAATCAGTAGATACCTCCTGCTCACCGTTGTCTTCTTCACCTGGATAGACCTCAGGTGGTAACTGACCACCAGCAGAAATTCTTTGCTCCAGCGTGTGCATCTGGCCAATGAGCGTGTCGATATCCATTACCTGGGGGAGTTGCACCAACCTGAGAAGGCTCATTTCCAAGACGAGCTTGGGGTTACTGGATCGCCTAATATCCTCTTCCCCCTTCAGGAGGAAGTGGAAAAACTGCTGTAGATTGGCGCTACTTACCACCTCTGCCTGTTCCTTTAGCTCAGTGAGTTCAGCTTCAGTAAGATCAATCAGCTTACGCGGTTCATCGCTCACCTTTATGACCAGCAAATTACGAAAATGCGCAGCCAGCTCCTGGCAAAAACGCCTCAAATCATGCCCGTGAAGGTACAGTCGCTCGATGATCTCCAGGCAACGAACACCGTCGCCGTCAACAATGGCGGCTGCCGCATCCAACAAAGCTTGGCGATCGATTACCCCAAGAACCTCCAATAGGTCCTCATCTTTAATCTTCTTGCCGGAAAAGGCAATCATTTGCTCCAGGAGGCTTTGACCGTCCCTCATGCTGCCCTCTGCCTCTCTCGCCAGTAAACGCAAGCTCACATCACTGATCTCTATACCCTCTTCTTGGGCGATGTGCTGCAGATGTTCCACTATCGCTCCACCCGCAAGACGCCTAAACTCGAAAAGCTGACAGCGGCTCAAAATGGTAATTGGGATGCGGTGGGGTTCCGTGGTGGCAAAAATGAAAATTACATGCGCTGGTGGCTCTTCCAGTGTTTTTAGAAGTGCATTAAATGCCTCCTCTGTGAGCATGTGCACTTCATCTATGATGTAGATTTTGTAAGGGCTCTTGGAGGGCAGATAACGGATATTCTCCCGCAATTCTCGAATCTCGTTAATGCCTCGGTTGGAGGCGCCGTCGATTTCCAGTACGTCCAGTGAGCTGGATTCGGTGATTTCCCGGCAAGATTCGCATTCATTGCAGGGAGTAGGCGAGGGACCTTGAGCGCAGTTCAGGGCTTTGGCCAAAATCCGGGCTACAGACGTCTTGCCAATCCCTCTGGCCCCGCTAAACAGGTAGGCATGAGCGATTCGCTGGGTGGAAATGGCATTGGTGAGGGTTTGGACAACATGCGGCTGGCCAACAACTTCATCGAAGCGCTGGGGCCGCCATTTCCGTGCCAGAACAAGATAGGCCATGTGAGGGAAATTCCTATAAAGATTCCGGGCCCCTAGGGGCCTTGAGTTATCCCCAGAGGGGGCTTCAATGGTTTTTACCTCAGGCGGGAGTCTGCTGGAATAATGGAGACCAGTGATTTTAGATTTTAGAATGCAGATTTCAGATTTAAAAACTCAAAACCTCCCGGTAAGGAATGCATCCACCTCAATCTGCAATCTACAATCTGCAATCATAAATGATACGTGCTCCAGTACTCCAAGACCACTAGCCATCTTTACTGGCAAAGCCATTGAGATTTGACCTGGCCCTGAGGACCAGGTTTCCATGACTAATTAGTTTCCGTCCGGAAACGGCGCTTTTCCGCAGTCTCATTGTCAATCTTCGGAATTTCTTGTGCGACGTACCCCGGTAAGTCTCCGCGCAATTCCTTGATTTCCTTGATCTTGCGAAAAATTGCTCGTTTCTGGCTCGGAAACTTTCTAATGTCCATCGGGGGTTTCCGGATGGACACTAATAAAATATCACCCATTTTTTATAGTTTTACGCCGTTCATGTCTCAAAGCTTGGCCCCAGCTTCGTTGATGGCAGGCGACGCCTTAGCAGATAAACCAGCAGATAAACAAAAGGGGTATCCAACAAAGCAATCCCCACTTTTACCACCCACTGCCCCACAATCAGTGGCGCCAGCGGCATGGTGCCATAAAAGGCTATGGTAATGAACACCACACTATCAAGTAATTGCGAGACCACTGTGGAGGCATTGTTACGCAACCACAAGTACCTCTCGGTGGTCAGCCGCCTCCAGAAATGGAAGGCCCAGACATCATGATATTGGCTGAAAAGATAGGCGGCCAGGCTGGCTACCATTATTCGAGCACTGCTCCCAAGGATAGTTTTGTATGCCTGCTGGTGCGGCCAGAAGGGAGCCGGTGGCCAGAGAATACTGATACCGGTGAGCACAAAGACAAGCACCAGGGTAATAAATCCACCCATGACCACGGTCTGGGCTCGCTCTTTGCCCCATACTTCGCTGATAACGTCCGTAATAAGAAAAGTGAGGCAGTAGGCCAGCACCCCGGCGGGGACCACTATGGGTCCCACCACAATAATCTTGCTGGCCATCACAGCTGCAAGCACCAAGCTGCCGGCATAAATGCATGCCAGTAACGCTAAATAGCTTTCCAGTCGCTGCAAATCATTTGGAGTCATCTGCACCATGCTCCACACCTTTGATTTTACCGTCTGGTAACTTATCCGTAAGACTTTCCTCCACCTCGGAGGGGGCTACTCCATTTACATCTCCTTTCTGGGGGAAGGTAGCCTGTTCTACCTCGCCCTCAGATTCCTTTTCTGGGTCTAGAGCCCCAAAGGATCCAACACCCTTCATAGCCCAACATTCTCCCGTCATGGGGCTAGTGAAGGAGGTCATTGCTCCTAAAGTAGCATTCGATTCTTCTCGCCCTTCGGCCTTTATCGATGCATCACTCAAAGGGTGATTCCAATGGACGGGCTCATAGTCCGCCTCTTCTACATCTGACAAGGGGTCGGGATCTCCTTCCCCTTCAGAGGCCGAAGCCGCATAGATCGCTCCATAATTAGTCGGAGCTGATTGAGTTCCTTTATTTGGGCGGTTCTGTCCGAATCGCTTCTTGGCCTTCGGGCAGTCCCGCGCCATGTGGCCTGGTTTCTTGCAGTAAAAGCAAGCACCAGGGCTAGGCGAACGAGACCTAGGCTGAAATTCCTCCGGATCATCTCGATCCCGGTATTGCCCGAGAGACTCCCGCGTCTCCCTCTGCATAGCATCAAAAGCATTTGTGACATCAGCCATCTTGGCAGTCACGATTTTTTCGATTCGCTCTCCGAGTTTCTTTTCTACGTCGTCACACACGTCTCCAAACTCTTGGGTTGTTAACGCGTTGACTGTACCTCCAAAAGATACCTTATTCTTCATTACTCCTCCACCAGCTCGGCGTGGGGCCGCTGAGGATGCTTGAACCTTATTAGAGGTTATTCCCACGTCAGCTTTACGGGGGTATTTCCCGCTAGTTGCTGCGAGGTATTTCATTTCTCGGAAAACTTTCCGTCTAAATTCCGAATACGGAAGTCCAATATCTTCCGCGTCTAAACGAAGAAGTACTGGCTCTGGTAAGCGGTTCATTGCTATCCCTATCAGAGTCTTGCTTTTTAGGTAATCATCTCCTGGAGCATCGGACATTGTCCTTTCGTATACATCTTCTATTCGGCGCAGGTAGTCTGCGACCGACTCTCCAGAACGCATCGGCGTCTGTTGCAAATAGGCTATAGCCGTTGCCGGATCATCCCACTCGAATTCTTCCCCCAACGCATGCAAGATCTGGTCGTCCGACCAACTCGCCGTGGGGTCCTTTCGTACTATAAAGGTCCTCGCTGCTCCGTGGAGTGCGAGCCTCAACAATTTACCAGCTTCAAAAGGACCTAACTCCTTAAAGTTTACTAGGTCTCTTATTTGCTTCTGCCAGGCATAGAAATCCCCTGTCTTACCACTGTAAGGTGGGAACTTCGTATCCTTTTGAGCTTTCGTAATCTGGGGGTTAATATTGTTTCCCCGATTCTTTAAGGCATCACTTCGATTATTCCTAGGAATTGGTGCCGGCAACCGATGATCGGTTGTCGGGGCCATCGAATACGTTTGTCCCAGGGCCGGGGCTGTTGTCAGCGAGGATATTGGGGCAAACGCTCCAGATGCCAACGGATCGTACGTGGCTGGCGGAGGCGGAACCGTATAATGAATCCTTTGCATAGGTTGGGGGCCTGCCGCCAACTGTACACGATTATGACCCCCTGGCGGAGCGTAAGCCGCCGCCACTGTCGAAGGGGAATGAGTTATCGTCCCTGCCACGGTGGTCGTCGTGGGAGGGAGATAATCCATCAAAAGGGGCGACCCTCTCAAGGAAAGTTCCCTTTCCCTATTATATCGATATATCGCCTCGTCTACTGCAGTGGGCGTGTATCCGTCCACATTAACTCCCCCAGGCGCAAGCATAGCTTCTATAGTCCGACCTGTGTGCGCATCCACCACAGGAAGGCTTGGGCTTAAACAGAAGGCTCTTCTAGCCTCTGGATCTACGAGCCGTTGATTCATATCCCTATACAACTCTCTTTGCGTTGCTATCGATGCGATATCGGCCATCTTGGACCCTGCTTGATACAGTAACATTAACTGATCTTCTGTTAGCTTATCCCGCGACTGCGGGTCTATTATCTGTTTCATCTGCTCCATTGATATTCTGCAGACTGGTTCCCGCCGTTTAGAGCGAGACCAGGTTGAGCTTTCGGACTGAGTATCCGCTTGTGTTCCTAGGTTTTGAGATATATCCCCATATGCTAACCCATTAAGGGTAGCCTCCGGAATGGGCATCGCCTGGGCGAGCCTTGATACGGGAACCCCTCCAACAGGAGTGGTCCCGGGGAGAACTCCTCCCGAAGGAGTAGTCTCCGAAGGGGGTGCTGCTCCGGGTGGAACAGTACCCGAACTCCCAGCCGAGGAGACGGGAGGATTCCCGCCCCCTGGCTGAGAGGAGTCTTGGGAGGAGCCGGGTGGCTCCTCTTTGGCCCCCTGGGGGGTGTCGCTTGTCATCGTCGCTTTCTGGGCCTGGTTTCTTCTCTGAAATTGACCCTACGTTCTTACTAGCCTGTAATTTCTCTATTCTAACTACGTCTAGACTCTAAACTTCGACGATATTTACGCCCCTCTTCTTGGGGCGCTCCAGTTCTCAGGGTAGTCAGCCACTCCTGGCTATTTACTCCCCTACTTCCCTCCTTTATTTATGCTTGGGGGTTAAGCACCACAAGAGTTTGTCTCTCGGCGCCAGCGAGGTCAAGCCCCAACTTAAACATCTGCGCCTTTTCACAAATCTGGGCTTAAAACGTCCTGCCCATTAGTCTAGGGTGACCCAGACACGCTAAATTTCTGAAAAATGGGCTGTCTTTGAAACCGCCGATTCAATATGGCATTTATAATTTTTGTTCAGCGATTATTAACACCAAGATTTAC
>CAMYLW010000157.1:0-913 GCA_947259475.1 Thermodesulfobacteriota bacterium | reverse complement strand
AACGGGGAAAAACCCCCTACCTTGGTCTCTAAAAGACCCATCTTACTCTCAATTTGAGGAGTTGCAAACAAAAACACTCACAGTGGAGTTGCCTCCTTCATCGGTTCATATCTCCTCGTACACTGCCCACCAATTCCCGCACAGTCAAGCAAAAATAGGATTTATTGCACGTACACAAGAGAATATGGAAATAAAAGAAGAAGATTTTAACCCACAGGGTTAAATGACCAGCAACCTACGCTGCCTATCATCAACATCTCGCTTTCCCAAGCGAAAATCAGAAAAAGGAGGAGGGTTTGGAAATTCGGAAAATTACGTCTGGCAGCGATCGCTGATGATCACCGCCAGCGTGAGCTTTTATTTCACCGCCCGTGTCACCCTTCCCAGCACACCCCCCTTCTGTTAGGAAGAAGAACGTCTGAGGAGACGGACTACCGTAATCTTCAGAATCTTCAAAAAATGCCTATCGTGCCTGTTCAGAAAATCTAGAACCGGCCACGATGGGTTTAGCCCTTCCCGCTTTTCTCTTTGAGCAATCTACATATTATATTCCCCGGTCAGCGCGCCGGGCACCCTTGCCCGGGCACGTCCACAGAAATAACAATTATTATAAAATTAAAATATTTTTGAAGAGCCCTCTTTGGGCTTTCTCTTTCATTTAGTCTTGCCGGACCTGCTCACCTCAGGTCCGACGTCAAAAATGACCATCTCCGTGGTTCTACATTTCTAACTCCCAACTCTAAAGAGCCGCTTCTATTCCCACCGAGAAACATCAGCTCTCTGAGCGCTATGCCGCCCAAAGGGTACTCACTGTAATACCGTAATATTATATAAACTTTCATATTATTTCCTTTATGTCACCAGGTTTTCCTTGGACCTTTGTAGGCCTTATTAATTAAGTCCCCAAATAAGC
>CAMYLW010000156.1 GCA_947259475.1 Thermodesulfobacteriota bacterium | reverse complement strand
GGGATAACTACATGTCCCCTCTCTGCTCAAGAGACTGGGTCGCAATTCGTCATCCCGGCCAAGTCCGCTTAAAGCGGACGCGAGCCGGGATCCATAAAGAACCTGATTAAATTGACTTTTTACTGGATTCCGGATCTCGCCCCGCGAAGCGGCGCTCGTCCGGAATGACGGGTTCGGCGAATTGTGACATAGCTTCCAATGAGAGAGGAGATTTCTTCGGTCTCTGCGGTCCATAACTAGCCCGGATGTTTCATGAATTGCTGTCGCGAGACCGCGAAGATGGTCGTGCCACAAGGCAATCGTCCCGCGGTACAGCGGGATTGGTCCCGAGGCGTACCTGAACGGTACGTCGCAGGGATCGACACCCGAGGACGCCTTGAAGGACGGCCATATCCGTGGTCGCAGCAAGTGATTCATGAAATATCCAGGCTAGGGTTAAGGGAAAGGATTAATTGTGATGATATCGGGTTGCGATGTGTCGGCGCTGGATCAGCCTGAGGTACTGAAGTACTTGTTTCACCCCAGGAAGGATCACGCACAAGCTGCGCCCCAGGGTGCCGTTGATTTCTTCATACCTGTTGAGAAAGGGGTGCAGCTTGGCGCACGCTTCTACCCTGCTGACCCCGAAGAGCCCCACATTCTCTTTTTTCACGGCAATGGGGAGATCGTAAGCGACTATGACGCCATCGGGCCGGTATACAACAACTACGGAATCAGTTTTCTAGTGGTGGATTACCGGGGTTACGGACAGAGCACTGGCTTACCCACCGCCAGCAACTTGCTGTCTGACGCACACACCGCCTTCAGAGAGGTGCGGTGTTGGCTCGAGGGCCAGGGTCGAGCCGGGCTCATTATTATTATGGGAAGATCCCTTGGGAGCGTACCCGCTTTGGAAATCTGTTCCTCCTATCAAAATGAAATCGACGGACTGATTCTTGATAGCGGTTTTGCCAGAACAGTACCGCTTCTCGATCGTCTAGGGGTAGCAACTGAAACCCTTGGAATTTCGGAGGCAGACGGTTTTGCCAACTTTGGCAAAATAAGGGACATCGGCAAGCCCACTCTTATTATCCACGGCCAGAATGATGACATTATTCCCCCCAAGGATGCGGATATTTTGCTGGCAAACTCGGGTACCATGACAAAGCAGCTGTTGCTCGCCCCTGGCTGCGGCCACAATGACATTTTACTGCTCTATGGCGAGGCCTACTTCCAGACTATTAGCCGCTTTGTAGAAATGCTGAAAAGATTGAAGAGAAAGGCTTCCAAGGGGCGCGGTTTCGATCGAAGGTACCCAAGGAGATAGTAGGCAGGTGTCAGGTGTCAGGTGTCAGCAGGCAAGCCTTGTTCGTGGTCCGTAGTCCGTTGTCCGTTGTCCGTCGTGGCTCATTTCGTTCGTGCATGGCGCATTGCGGAAAGCGCATAGCAACTGTCGGTCATGAATTGTACGGTCTGCGCTATGCTTTTTCTGTTACAACTGACCACTGACAACGGACAACTGACATCTCCGCCCTTAGGCGAGAGGTCTACAGATTCATGTGCTAGCGCGGGAGGTGAATTTACCCTTCAAATGCTCCCAAAGATTGTGTGCATCATCCAGGATCACGTAGCCGCAGGGGACCAAGAGCAGGGTGATGAAGGTGGCAAACAGTACACCGAATCCGAGACTCACGGCCATGGGTATGAGAAATTGAGCCTGGAGGCTGCGTTCCAAAATCATTGGCGTTAAGCCGGCAAAGGTGGTCAAAGAAGTCAGAATGACGGCCCTGAACCGAAGGGCCCCGCCTTGAGTAATAGCGTCTTGTACGCTGGCACCCTCTCTGCGGATTCGATTGGTGGCGTGTACCAGTACCAGGGAGTCATTGACCACCACGCCAGTCAGACCCACGATGCCAAATAAGCTCAAAAGGCTCAGGTTAAGACCCATGAGCAAATGTCCGAACACAGCGCCCACGATGCCGAAAGGAATGGCCGACATGACCACCAGGGGCTGAGAAAAGGACTTGAAGGGAATGGCCAACAGAGCGTAAATGAGAAAGAGCGCGATAACAAAGCCACTGATAATATCGTCCAGGGACTCCTTCTGTTCCTTTCCTTCCCCTTCAAGGGTGTAACGCAACCCTGGATAACTCATTTTCAGTTTAGGCATGACCCGGCTCTCCAAATCAGTACGCACTTCATTGGCGTTGGTGATAGTCTCATCCACGTCAGCGGTCACCTTTATTACCCGGAAACGCTGAGCTCGTTCGATGGAGGCGTAGCCCTCCTCCATCTTCACTTCAGCCACCTGGTTGAACGGCACCTCAGAGCCGTCCGGCGTCCGGATGTACATATCGTCAACAGAACCCAATGACTTACGCTTGGACTCCGGGTACCGCACCATAACCTTGATTTCATCCTGATCACGCTGTAAGCGGAGGGCCTCGGCACCGTAGAAAGCATGCCGGACCTGCTTGGCCAGATCATCTAAGGTCAAACCTAAACTGCGGGCAGCGAGTTTCAGTTTGAGCTGCATTTCGTCTTTGCCCGGCAGGAAGCTGTCACTTACGTCGAATACTCCGGGATAGGTTTTAAGCTCCTCTTTCAGTTCTTCTGCCGCCGCCTCCAGCAGGTCGTGATCGTCCAGCGACATATGAACCTCAACGGCATTGCCGGCGCTGAAGAGTACACTCTGGTAAGTGATGGCCTCGGCGTCCGGCACAATACCCACCTTCTGGCGCCACAGGTTGCCGAGTTGAGTTGCAGTCACATCCCTTTTCTCCCCTTCCAGGAGCTCTATTGTGACCTGGGCCAAATGGCTTCCCGACTGTGGTCCACTGGCCATCGGACCGCTCCCTCTGCCGTGCCTCCCTACTCTGGTGATGATACCCTTCAAGAGCGAGGGCGCATCTTTGGACCGCTTCTCGTCCGCTTCGGCCAGGGTTTCTTTACCAGCCTGCTCCAAGAGACCGGCAATTTCTGCTGTCCGCTCCACAGGTGTGCCTGCCGGCATGGTCAATCTACATCTCAAAAAGTCACTTTCAACCTTTGGAAACAGGGTAAATTTGATCCAGCCTGCCTGCCATATTCCCACGGTCACCAGCAAGATGGCGATACCCAGCGCAACTGTGGCATAACGCCAGCGCACACAAAAGTCCACCGCCCAGGCATAAGGCCGCCTGATGAACCATTTCAGCCAGCGGACCGTGCGCTTTTCCTCCATGCTTCGCTTGGTTCGGTGTTTGGATGCCACCAGATGGGCCGGTAGAATCAGCAAACATTCCACCAGAGAGCCCAGCAGCACCAGAATGACCACAGTGGGAATGTTGCGGATGAGTTTCCCCATGACGCCACTACCCAGGAGTAAGGGATAGAAGGCCGCCACCGTGGTCAGGACTGCAAAAATCACCGGCCGCCCTACCTCCAGGGCTCCCTCAACAGCTCCTTCCAGGGGTTCGAGCCCCTCCTCCTGCCTCCGAAAAATATTCTCACCCACGACTATGGCGTCATCCACCACGATACCCAGAACCATGATGAAGGCGAACAGGGAGATCATGTTGATAGAGACGCCAAAGGTGGGCAAGAGCATCAGACCAGCCATAAAGGAGATGGGTATTCCGAGTGTGACCCAAAAGGCAAGGCGCGCATTCAGAAACATCCACAGAAGTAAACTCACCAGGATCAGGCCGAGGGCCATGTTTTTTAGCAACAGCCGAATTCTGCTTTTCAGTATTCTCGACCTGTCCCGATAGATACTAATGTCCACCCCTTCTGGCAGGCTTGGCCTGGTCTCTTCGATATACTGTTTGACAGTAGCGGCCACTTCCAGGGCGTTCTGATCGGCGACCCTGTAGACTTCGATAAGGCCGGCTGGTTTGCCCTGAAATCTGGTAAAAAGATCCACATCCTCGAAGCCATCTCTGAGCTGGGCGATCTGTCCCAGAGTGACCTTGCTGCCATCGGTCCTTGTAATTACAGCGATATCTCGATAATCCCCCGCGTAGTAACGACGACCCTTGGTCCTGACCAGGATCTCACCTCCCGCTGTCTTGACACTACCCGCCGGTAGATCCAGGCTAGCCCTTCGAACCGCCTCGGCGACTTTACCCAAGGTGAGACCATAACGCTGGAGAGATTCCTCGGAAACTTCGATGTGAATTTCTCCCTTGCGGAGACCTGCGAGTTCGGCCAGGGTAATCCCAGGTAAATTAGTGATGTCGTCTTTTATTCTCTCCGTCAGGTGTTTGATGGTTGACTCAGGTGCATCGCCAAAGACGGTGACATTGAGAACCTGGCGTCGCCGGGTCACTTCCCGGACAATCGGTTCTTCGGCTTCGTTGGGAAAGGTGGTGATTCTATCTACTTCTGCCTTTACTTCATCCAGGAGTTCCTGCAAATTCCAGTCGTTCATTACCTCTATGGAAACCGTCGCGAACGATTCTCTGGCTACTGAATCAATCCGCTTGATGCCGGCCAACCCCGCCACTTTTTCTTCAATTCTCCGGACGATGGCCTCCTCCACCTCTGCCGGCGAGGCACCAGGGTATTCCATGGTGATGGAGATTATGTCCAGCGAGGTTTCGGGAAATATCTCAAGCTTGGTGGTCAGCCCTGTTACCGCACCGGCCAACAAGAGAAAAATCATCAGTAGATTGGCGGCAACGTGATTCTCGGCAAACCAAGCAACGGCGCCCTTCATAGTCAGTCCTCAGTAGTGAAATGTCTAAAGTGCACTAAAGTGAGCTAAAATGCCTAAAATGAAAAATACTTATAAAGTTCGAAGGATGCGAGATGTGGGATAAATCCACATTTTCTTAACATCACACATCCCATATCTCATATCCCACATCCAATATCCCTCAATCCCCAATTCCGTCTTCTACCTATTACAACAAATGACAGCGAAGCGTACTGACCTAATGACGCCGAAGGCACATGACCAATGCCAAATGTTCAATCCGCAATCCGCAATCTACCCTGTGCCTAGTTCTTACTTGGCCTCTGATGGTTTGCTTACCATCCTAACCGTCATCCCATCGGTAACAGCCTTAAGGGGCGTGGTGACCACAGTTTCTCCATCCTCTAAACCCTTGGTAACAACAACCTCGTCACCCTGAACCCTGGCAACCTCCACTTTTCGGAAGCGAAGACGACTTTCTTGGTCTAACACCCAGACGACATTGCCCTGATGCAGTGCTCCGCGAGGAATAATCGCTGCTTTCTCTATTTTGCGGCCTTCGATATCTACTGTAACAAAAAGCCCGAAGACCAGTGGCGGCTTCCTGGCATAGGGTTTATCCACCAGTACCACCACATGAATCATACGAGTGCGCTCATCCAACCTTCCTTC
>CAMYLW010000155.1 GCA_947259475.1 Thermodesulfobacteriota bacterium | reverse complement strand
TAAAATTCATCTGAATCTAGGGAATCTGTTTTTTCTTTTTTTTTCTTGATCTTCTATGGACCTGGATTCTTTACTTTTCATTTTTAGAAAGAGCCGGTGGAAAAGCAAAAGAGGATAGGAATGATAGAGCAAGGTCCCATAAGACCCCCAAGTGAAAGCAAGAGTCTGCTTCTGAGGCTGACACGTAACTGTCCATGGAACAAGTGCCTGTTTTGTCCAGTATACAAAGAAACTGCCTTCTCTCGCAGATCTGTAGCCGAAATAAAAAGCGAAATCGATGAAATCGGTGAGATCATTGAGGATATTCAGAGGATTTCGAAGAAACTTGGTTTCGGGGGAAAAATTACAGCAACAGTGATTTCCCATATCTATCCTAGTGGAGATCGCGCTCTTATCTATCGCCAGATAGCTCACTGGTTATACTTCGGAGAAGGAAGCGTTTTTCTGCAGGATGCCAACAGCCTGATTATGAGGCCTGAGGATCTGGCAGAGATTCTTCATTATTTGCGTGAGACAATTCCCGGAATCCGTAGGATAACCAGCTACGCTCGGTCCAGAACCTTGGCCCGGCGGACTTTGGAGCAGTTGGTAATGCTGCGCGAGGCGGGTCTGGACCGCATACATATCGGCATGGAGAGCGGTTATGATCCCGTGCTGAGTTTTATGCAAAAAGGGAGTACGGCGGCGGAACATGTCAAGGCGGGTTGCCTTGTTAAAGAGGCCTCCATCTCCCTGTCGGAGTACGTCATGCCAGGCCTTGGGGGAAAACTCTGGTGGCGGGAGCATGCCCTGGCTACAGCAGACGTGCTGAACCAGATCAATGCTGATTTCATCAGGCTCCGCTCCTTGCGGGTTCCCAAGTCTGCTCCCCTTTCCGAGAAAATTGAGACCGGCGAGATGGAACTCCTCGACGATGACGGCGTGGTGCGAGAGATCCGTCTTTTCATAGAACATCTGGATGGTATCACCTCAACGCTCGCCTCTGATCACATCATGAACCTGTTGGAAGAGATATCTGGAACTCTGCCTGAAGACAAAGGGAAGATGTTGGCTGTGGCCGATCGCTATTTGGCCCTGCCAGAAAAGGAACGACTCATTTACAAAGTGGGAAGATGGGGAGGAGCGTACAGGAGTTTGGACGACCTGGAAGACTCTGTTCTTCGAGCCAAGATCGAGAGCGTGATACATCAATGGAATGTGGATGAAGCTGGACAAGTAGATGAGATGATTAAAGAAATGGCCGATCAGTATATCTAGTCGCAAAGCGCAAAGCGCATGGCGCATAGCGTTCCGGTATTCTTATTCTTGGGACATGTAACTATCCCGTACAAAGTCATTGGACTTATCTGGTTAACAGTAACCCATCCATTCATTTTTCCTAAACGGATGCTAGCTGCCAACTGCCTGCTAGATAATGCGTTTTGCGAACTTAAGAGTTGCCTTTGAGGTAAAACTGCGATATATAGCGCGGTGTCGCACTGGGAAGGCCAGACGACGAGCGTCGAAAGAAAGGAGAGACTACCAACCAGTAATTATCTGACACGAGGATTTTTGCAGGCAAGAACATCAGACTCATTGAGGAACCATCAGGTTCAGGTTGCATAGGGCTCAGAAAACCTACAAGCATAGTGACGTAAGGAATTTCACCCACGCTGATTGGCTTTAGCCCCAAAAAACCCACCTTTTCTCGCCTGCCTTTAGGCTTCTTCTAAGGGTCCTGCCGGAGTGAGCCCCTGTAATATCTATTGGGCCAGTGCTGGTTGGTATTCAGCAAAGCTGCATTCGAAACTTATGGGAATTCGAGTACCTGACAACATAGCCACCTTAACACCATACCCACCAGGAAAGCCCCTCGAAGAACTAGAACGTGAATACGGTATTAAAAATTCCATCAAACTTGCCTCCAATGAAAATCCACTGGGAGCATCCCCGCTGGCTCTAGAAGCCATTCGCAACCACTTGAAGAACTTGCGCCGCTATCCTGATGGGAGCGGGTACTATCTCAGAACGCGATTAAGTCAGCGATTAGAGGTGGAGGAGTCCTCGATTGTACTGGGCAACGGCTCAAATGAAATCATCGATCTCCTTATTCGCACCTTTGTTCAGCCTGGCGAGGACGTGTTGATGTCAGAGCCCACCTTTCTCGTCTACCGTCTTATGACGCAGGCAGTGGGGGGGCGTCCTGTTCAGGTGGTTCAGAAAGCGTTTGCCCATGATCTGGAAGCCATGGCTGAGGCTTTTACCCCAAAAACCAGACTCGTGTTTTTGGACAATCCCAACAATCCAAGCGGTACGGTCATTGGTCGAAAGGAATTTGAAACTTTTATAGACCGGGTTCCAGATGATGTCCTCATCGTCCTTGATGAGGCCTATATAGAATTTGCTAACCCAGAGCAGACCATTACTGGTCTAGAGTATCTGAGTGGTTCGCCACCGGTGATCAGCCTTCGAACTTTCTCCAAAGCCTATGGCCTTGCGGGACTTCGGGTTGGATACGGAGTCATGCCTCCAGAGGTGGCGGATTATGTTAATCGCGTGCGCCAACCCTTCAATGTTAATAGTCTGGCCCAGGTGGCGGCCCTAGCCGCCCTGGATGATGAACAGTTTTTGCAGGAGACTCAGAAAGTCGTGCGGGAAGGATTGGCCTTCCTGTATAAGGAGCTGGCGGCGATGCAGATACGCACTCTTCCCACGCAAACAAATTTTTTCCTGATGGAAATCGGCTACGACGGGCGACAGGTTTACGAGGCTATGTTACGACGCGGAGTGATCGTCAGGGCCATGAATGCATACGGTTTAGACAATTACATTCGGATTTCAGTGGGGCGACCCGAGGAAAATAGAAGGTTCCTTACCGCTCTCGAGGAAGTTTTGGGGGAGTTGAAGACGGACAGTGAAGGCAGATAGCGAAACGTGAAAAAATCCGAAATCCGAAATCCGAAGCACGAAACAATTTCGAATGACCAAAGCACGAAATTCAAAACGAACCAACTTATTGTAGACAAGAGGATCATACGATGTTTTGAACATTTGATATTCGGATTTAGAATTTGTTTCGGATTTCGATTTTCGATATTCGAATTTATTTAATCTAAGATTGAGTGGAGATGTTCGGTGTAGTGCTGCCGACATAAGATTATCTGTGAATCGAGAGTTAGTCATTACAATTGACGGTCCAGCCGGGGCCGGCAAGAGCACCGTGAGTAAACTTCTGGCCAAGCGACTTGGCTACATTTACGTGGACACCGGTGCCATGTATCGGGCTGTTGCCGTGCTGGCGCGAGACAGTGAGCACGCGAATCCTCTGGACGAGTCGGCGCTAGAGGATATCTGTCTGGGACTTGATTTGCAATTTATCAATAAAAACAGTGTCTTATATTTGCTGGCCAACGGACAGGATGTCACGACAGAAATTCGCAGGCCAGAGATCAGTTCACTGGCCTCAGCCGTATCCGCCCAGACGGTGGTACGGGAGCGGCTCTCAGAGATTCAGCGGAGGATGGGGGCAGATGGTGGCGTGGTTTTGGAGGGTCGTGATATGGGCACAGTGGTTTTTCCCGACGCTGATGTCAAGTTCTTTCTGGATGCTAATCCTGAGATTCGCAGTAAGAGACGATACTTGGAATTGGAGGTCAAGGGAGAGAAGACGACCCCTCAGGAAGTCTATCAGCAGATGGTTGAGCGGGATCGGAACGATAGCAGTCGGGAGTTGGCGCCTCTCAAGTCGGCAACCGACGCCATTGTGGTGGATTCTAGCCATGCACAAATTGAAGAGGTCGTGCAGCTAATGCTCGGGTGCATCGAAAGGAAGCGGAAAGCACGCAGCGAATTGCTTTCTACCAGAGAAGCATGAAGGTGAAATTAGCTGTGCTACCCAGTAAGTATGCAGGGAAATGGTTTGTAATTCACTATTGTTTCTGTTATACAGTTACAACCTTTCACTCGGGGTCCTTAGTGACAAACCGGGTGAAATTGAAAGAGTACTAGGAGAAAAGGGTAAAGAGAGTTCAAATTCGGCATGGGGGTAATCGGTTCATGGTAAAAAAAGAACAAAACCATCAAGAAGAAACTGTGGAAATGACCGAGGAGCAAGAAGGTCAGTCAGAAGAGATCGAGGCGACCGCTGGAGAAGAGGCTGAGGCCCAAGAGGCTGCAGAGCAAACTGCGGAAACTGTAGCAGAGCAGGAAGATCAGCCAGAAGAGCAAACCGCGGAAACTGTAGCAGAGCAGGAAGATCAGCCAGAAGAGATCGAGGCGACCGCTGGAGAAGAGGCTGAGGCCCAAGAGGCTGCAGAGCAAACTGCGGAAACTGTAGCGGAGCAGGAAGATCTTGGGCAAGAGACGGTGACTTCTATCGAGCAGCTAGAGGATCAGGACCAGATGCTCACAGAGGAATCCTTCGAGGCGCTTTACGAAGAAAGCCTCAAAAGCATCAAGGAAGGCGAGGTAGTGCGCGGTAGCATCATCCAGGTGACCGACGATTATGTAATGGTGGATATAGGCTACAAGTCTGAAGGTCAGATATCCGTCGGTGAATTCAAGGATGAAGAGGGCAAGGTAACTGCCAAGGTCGGTGATGAGGTTGATGTTCTTCTTGAATCTCACGAAGACGAAAACGGCGAAATTGTTCTTTCCAAAGAGAAAGCCGCAAAGATAAAGGTATGGGACGACATTAGCGACGTCTATAAAGAGGACGGGGTCATTGAAGGCCGGATTGTTTCGAAGGTCAAAGGTGGACTCTCCGTCGACATTGGCGTGCAAGCTTTTCTACCTGGATCCCAGGTGGATCTCCGGCCGGTTCGTAATCTTGACAGTCTCATTGGACAGCAGTTTCATTTCAAGATTTTGAAATACAATAAGAAAAGGCGTAACGTAGTACTCTCACGCAGGGTACTTCTGGAGAAAGAAAGAGAGGCACTCAAGACTGATACTTTGGAGAAACTGGAAGAGGGTAAAGTCCTTGAGGGTATCGTAAAAAACATCACCGAGTACGGTGTGTTTGTGGACCTCGGTGGAATTGATGGTTTGCTGCATATCACGGACATGAGTTGGGGTCGAGTCGGGCACCCGTCAGAGATGTGTTCGATAGGCGATACCATCGATGTAATGGTATTGAGCTTTGATCCCGAAAAAGAACGGGTTTCTTTGGGTCTGAAACAGCTATCAGAAGATCCATGGAATACAGTTGACGAGAGATATCCAGTGAGTCACCGGGTAACGGGGCGCGTTGTGAGTCTGACTGATTATGGTGCTTTTGTGGAACTTGAGCCGGGCATAGAAGGACTGATCCATGTCTCAGAAATGTCCTGGACCGCGAAAATTCGCCACCCATCTAAGGTCGTAGCACAGGGCGACATGGTCGAAGCAGTGGTTCTCAATCTGAACAAAGAAAACAAACGGATTAGCCTGGGTATGAAACAGGTAGAGCCCAATCCATGGGACGTCATTGGAGAGAAGTACCCTGTGGGCACCACTATTCAGGGAAAAATCAAGAATATTACCGACTTTGGACTTTTCATTGGTATCGATGAAGGCATAGATGGTCTCGTGCACATCTCAGATCTTTCCTGGACCAAGCGAATTAAACACCCTTCAGAACTTTTCAAGAAGGCAGAGGAGATACAGGCTATAGTCCTCAATATTGATAAAGAAAATGAACGGTTTTCTCTCGGGGTAAAACAACTAAGCCCTGATCCATGGGAAGAAATCCCGGAGCGATATCCAGTTGGGAACTCAGTTGTCGGTACGGTGACCAACGTAACAGATTTTGGCCTTTTCGTTGAAATAGAGGAAGGAATTGAGGGGTTAGTACACGTCTCTGAAATCAGCAAGGAGAAAATCAAGACACCTGTCGGACTTTTCCAAGAGGGTCAGGAGGTAACCGCCAAGGTAGTCAACATAGGCAAAGAAGAGCGCAAGATCGGGCTTTCTCTCAAGAGGTTGGACGACGAGGAAGAAAAGACCCAGTACTATGAGTATGTAGATAGCCCCAAAGCGGCAACCTCAAATCTTGGCCAGTTGTTAAAGGAAGAGTTGGAAGGACGTACCGATAACTTCTTGGGAGGGGATGATAAAGAATAGGTAGTTTCCATCCAGGGTGTCTGTTCAGACACCGGCCGGATCCAGACTGGGAGGCAGTAAGGTGCGCAAACGTTCCGTCTTTTTGGCGGCAAGCGTTTTAATCTTGATCCTCGTTGTCATCTTTGGCAGCATTGCTTGGTTTTCGCACCTGCGTGGCGGTGATGTAGGACCGGTGTTTGGCGAAAAAGTTGCAGTCCTAGAAATTAAGGGTGTCATAGCCGACTCCCAACCAACCATAGAGCAACTAGCCACATTCAGAAAAGATTCCTCTGTAAAAGCTGTGGTGGTAAGGATTGAGTCTCCCGGCGGTGGTGTGAGTCCTTCGCAGGAGCTCTACCAGGAAGTAGGCCGGACGGGACTAGAGAAACCGGTGGTGGTTTCCATGGGTTCTATTGCCGCTTCCGGGGGTTACTACATTGCCTCTGCAGCCCAAAAGATCTATGCTAATCCGGGTACCATAACTGGTAGTATCGGGGTAATTCTCCAATTTACCAATTTCGAGGAACTCCTCAACAAAATCGGCTTTCGAATGGAGATTGTAAAGAGCGGTAAATTCAAGGACGTGGGGAATCCCTCGCGGGAGATGACTCCCGAAGAACGCGCCTATCTGCAGACAATGATTGACAACGTCCACCAGCAATTTGTTCGGGATGTGGCGCGAGGACGGCGCATGCAGGAAGAGGAAGTCCGTGAGGTCGCCGACGGTCGCATTTTTACTGGGGAACAGGCCAAAGAGCTGGGACTGGTGGATGAATTGGGGAATCTTAGGGACGCAATAAATGCTGCTGCCAAGCTGGCTGGCATTGAGGGTGAGCCGAAAATCGTTTATCCCGAAAAGGAAAAACGCTCTGTTGTGGATTATCTATTTAATCGGGTAACAGAAAAGCTCGCCGATAACATACAAGAATACATGGGCCTTCTCCTACTTCCTCCACTTCCGGGGGAACCTAATCTTTCCTAGCCCGGATAATTCATGAATCGGCTGCTGCGACCGCAAGTATGATCGTCCTCCCGGGGGCGTCCTCGGGGCTTGAAACCTGCGACGTACTGCTCAAGTACGCCTCGGATTCAACCCCCTGCGGTTGCCCGGTGGCACGCCCAACTTCACGGTCTCGCGACGCAGATTCATGAATTATCCGGGCTAAGCAGATCCTGCTGTAATCCGTTTCAGATTTAAGCACGAAGACCCAAATCCGCATTCTCCAATCCACAATTAAAGAAAGACGTCCACGTCTCCCAGGCCTTCTCGGATAATCTCCGGAACGTCGTCTATCAGAGAGACAACGCTGGAAGGCTTCGAAGGAACAGGGCCGCCATCTACAATGAGATCGAGGGCATGACCCAATCGTTCCTCAATTTCAATGAGAGACTCCAGGATGATACCATCGGGACCCGTGGCACTTGTACTGAGTATAGGATGTCCTAGCTCCTGGACGATAGCCATGCAAATGGCATGATCTGGAACTCTGATCCCAGCTGTCTTACGCTTGGTTAGCATGATTTTTGGCACTAGCCGGGAGCCTTTTAGAATAAAAGTATATGGTCCGGGAAGAAGCCGCTTCATTGTCTTGTAGGCGTAGTTGGTAACCTGAGCGTATTGGCTGATGTTTTTGAAGTCCGAACAGATAAAGCTGAAAGGTTTGTGTTTCGATCGACGTTTCAACTGATAAACACGGGCAATGGCGTTCTTGTTGAAAATATCGCAGCCAATACCGTAATAGGTGTCAGTTGGATAAGCAATAACTCCACCGTTGAGGAGGATTTCTACTGCCCTACGAATGAACCGTTTCTGTGGATTGTGAGGGTTTATCTCCAAGATCATCATGTGGTTCCCTTTGTAAGCTAGCTAGTTTCCATCCATAAATGGCCCCCGGAAGACGCTAGCTAGGGGGGTGAGAAAGGTTCTAAATTCCTCTATTTTCTCAGAACAAACCGTCAATAACAAGAGGCCTCTAACCTAACCCGGATATTTCATGAATGGCCTGCTGCGACCGCGGATATGACCGTCCTTCCGGGCGTCCTCAGGTGTCGGACCCTGCGACGTACCGTGCAGGTACGCCACGGATCCAATCCCGCGGTACCGCGGGATTGCCCGGTGGCACAGCCCTCTCCACGGTCTCGCGACAGCAATTCATGAGATATCCGGGCTAAAAGAACAGCTGAGGCTGGGTGCTAGGCAGTAGGCACTAGGAACTAGACACCAAGCGCTGGACACTAGATGCTAAGTACAAAAACTTAAATAATTCAAACTGTTATGCACTTAGACAGATATATGCAAATAAGGTTTCAGCTTTCAGCTTTTATGTTTCTTTTTCCTGACACCTGACACCTGAATCTTCTTACTTCGTTATCGAATCCGTTTCGGCCACTCAGAGTCAAAGGAGGCAAGCCACCGTTTTATTGATTCCTTGAGGATGGCGTAATAAGTTTTGGAAGAGCCGAAAAACCTACGACCGAACCAATAGTTTATTTCCAATAACAGGGGTTGGTCTGACATATCATTTTTGTCAAACATTACATCAATGCCAGCCAGATTAATCCCAGTACGCTGGCAAAGGTGGCGGGCTATGTTTTCGGCTTTTTGTAGAAGGTTGAGGTCTGAATGCTGGTCGATGATTCCGCCTGCACTTATATTAGTGAGAAATTGCTGTGGATCACTTTGCACCCGCCAGTAGCTTGACAGCCGGTCGTGAAGGATCACAACACGTACATCGCGGCCGCCGTGGTCAATCCACTGCTGGATAATGAATCCCTGTGTTCCACTATTCTCCATGGCCCGGAACTGTTCAAGATAGGTTTGGAATTGCTCCAGATCATAAATCTTATAAACCATCAGACCTTCGCCACTGTAATTTCCCTTCAGAACAAGGGGAAAAGAGGAAGGAAAACGAGCCCGCTCAGGTGGAAATCGCTTTAGGTAGTCAGCCACGCTGCTAAATATAAAGGTTTCAGGATGCGGAATCCCCACGGTGCGGAAGAGCAGGGTGTCACCAATCTTCCCAGGGTGTCTAAAGCGGTGGTCGTAATTTGGGAAAACCCGCGAACAATAGTGGAGAGAGAGGTCATAAAGATCCTCTCTCACCCCTTGGGGGAGGATGACAGCATCGGCCTGCTTAATCAGCGTTTCTTCCTCTGAACCTGGGGCTCTGCCGGCAACAATCACATTGATATCAGCATCGATACACGGATGGAAGGAAAGGATCATAGACTCAGAACCCTTGTTAAAGCTAGATTGATAACCGAACTCAGAGCGTGACATTGCAATTGGATTAACCTATTTCATTTACCATGAAGTATGCGGTGGAGGAAAGTGCCACGGATATGGCCGTCCTTCCTGGCGTCCTCGGGTGTCGGCCCCTGCGACGTACCGTTCAGGTACGCCTCGGAACCAATCCCGCGGTACCGCGGGACGGTTGCCCGGTGGCACGATCATCTTCGTGGTCTCGCGACAGAAATTCATGAAATATCCGGGCGTGACTCCCCTTCTGAAGTGTGGGGTGTCACGACGTAATAATATATATTATAAGGTAAACCATGAAAGACGCTAGCAAAATCCCTGTGCGACTTTTGGCGACCACTCCGAAGGGAGAAATTAATTTCGGTGAGAAAAGTAGGGCAACACATCTGCCCGCAGGCCCGCAAAGCGCAGAGGGACAATCTGAATTACGCTACGGACCCTATCTAGGGGCAGTGCATTACTTGCTCCTGAGGAACAACTGCCAGAAGATACTGGCGGCTTTGGCTCACCGACTGGGCCAACCTGTAAAGCTCAAGGAGGTTGATGCCATTGAAATTCGAACAGAAAAACATGGCGCTTTCTATCATGTGGCCCGAGCCGATTTGAGCGTTTCGGGACAGATAGTTTCATTCGCAGTGAACGTGGCGGTGTCCGATGCAACCAGAGCCCAATTGGAGCGTGACTTCAACCTTTTGCATAGCTTAACAAATCGATATAATTATAAATTCTTGCCTAGGGTATACTTCAAAGGTGCAGGCATTTATCGGGAACCTGGTAAGCCACTGCGCTGGCTTCACATGTTTGTGGCGGAGTGGTTCCGGGACTACCACGAATTTCACCTGCATCTAGACGAATCAGATGGTTCCAGTCGGATGCTTTTGTGGGATCTGGGTCGTGGATCACGCTATTTGTCCAAACACCAGTGTGTGGGGCTCTACCGGCGGGGGGCGAAAATTCTAACGCTCTACTACAATTGGAATAATTTCAAACAGATATACCCGTGGCATCACGCGGCCGGCGACTTTGTTTTGAGGGAAGAGGGAGATAGGGTGGATCTCCGTTTGGTTACGGTGAGAGATTATGCGGCTGTGGTAGATTTCACCACCGGCAAAAAGGCCGGCAAACTCTTGGCTCTCATACTCTTTTTCTTGCACGTAACCATTCAAATGCGGATCGACCGTCTGGCTGGAGTGGGTGATGTGGTCTGGGCTGAAGATTATTGTTTGGACGGCGTGGTGTCAGGCTTTTTTGAAGGACTCACCGAGGGGCAGGGGAGGGGCAGGAGAGGAATGGCATCACTCTTGGAAATTCATGCCCTCCTACGGGAATTTAGCGGAGAGGAATGGATGCAGTTTCTGGTTGAATTGCTAGAAACGTACAGTTTTTCTCAGGAGGAGCTGGCTCTCATCCGTGATCACGGCGACGCACACATTGACTCCTTGTGCCGGATTCTTGCATCAATTTCCGTAGGTCTATAGAGATAGAACGAATTAGTGCTTATCCGAAAACCCCGATTTTCGCCTGAGCACCATCAGCCCTTCGACTTCGCTCCCCGAGATAACACTCGGGACAGGCAGGACAGACGATCAGCTTTCAGTACTCAGCAAAATACATTTAAAAACATAAGGTTAGGTCGATCCCGCCTGGGCGGGACTGAGTGC
>CAMYLW010000154.1 GCA_947259475.1 Thermodesulfobacteriota bacterium | reverse complement strand
GGTGAGACTGTTTTTGCGGGAGAGGCGAGCATCGAGATAAAGATCACCGATGGACTTACCGGGACACTACTCTATGCAGCCGTGGACCGGCGGGTGGGACAGAGGACCATGAGCGGTACGACGAGTCGAACAGCCGACGTTGAGGAGATTATGTGGTACTGGGGAGATCTTGCCAGATATAGACTTTGCACGCTGCGGGGAGGGGAGAAATGCATCAGGCCGGAGCAATGAGTGCAGAGACCCCAAAGTCCTACTTCCCAACGAACTTGCCATTCTCGAATTCACCTATTAACTCTCTACCGTCAGGATAGATCATTTTCCCTTGTCCGTGGGGAACATCATTTTCCCATGCACCCACATATCTACGGCCGTCTGGGAAGGCCATGGTTCCTTGTCCGTGCCACTCGCCATTTTTCCATTGCCCCTCATATCTTGCACCGTCAGGGAAGGTCCAAACCCCCAGCCCATGAGGCTTGTCATTTTTCCATTGTCCCTCATATTGTCCGGAATAGGGGTTGGTCAGTGTGCCTTGTCCGCTCCGCATGCTGCCTTGCCATTGCCCCTCATATCTTGCACCTTCTGGATAGGCCATCGTGCCCAGTCCGTTCTTACAGTTCCCCAGGACACAACTTCCCCTCGTGCTGCATGCAGCAGCAGAAAAAAAGATCGCTAAGAGGAAGAAGGCCAATAGATACCTCTTCACCGGATACCTCTGCACTCAGATACTTGGCGCTTTCTGCAGTTTCACAGTAAACTTATAAGATGGCATGGGGTAAGGCACACAAGGGTTCGGAGGAAAAATTGCCATTCAGCTGTCGCTTGCCGATCTCAATTACGATATATTCGCTCGGAGGCCCGATTATCGCCTGTTCTTATCTTATTAAGAGGGTAGGGACCTTCCTTATAAATTCTTCTATCGTCTGTTTCATCCTTTACGACGGCGTTCCACGTGGATTTCTCATAATCGTGGTTGGAAGTTACCAGATACGTATGGCCAGCCTCAGCCTTTATTGTAATATCCACATTATGTAAAGAGTCGTGGGTGTAAAATACCTGGTAATTATAAGACTCCCCAAAGACCGTAGGCGCGGATCTGCCGGAAAAAGAAACGGTTATATGATAATCACCGGGAAGAATGTCAAGCGTAACCTTGCCAAAGGTATCTTTTCCATCTGGGCTTTTCTGAGCATTTACAGAATTGATCTGTATGGTCTCCCCTTTGCAGACAAGTTGCGCGGTTTTGTCACTGGGTAGTTGCGGGCCTTTGTAAAATCTGTAGGTCTTCTTGGATGGTCCGCAGCTTGCCAGATAGATTATAAAGACAGTAGCTATCAGAGCACTTAGAAAACGTGAGATATTCTTGCATTTGGGTCTTGGCATGGCATTTACTCCCCCTCCTCTGTGTCTCTGTGGTGAATCTTCAATCAGGCCTCCTCAGGCCGTCACAATGCGGAGCAAATTAACTAATCGTATTTAAAATAATAACATTCTATTTCACTTGTGAAAATTAGAAATGCGCATGCAAAAAATATAGGCCCTGACGAGGATGAGAAAAAAAGAGTCATGGCCCCAGAAAACTGAATGGAAACAAAGGAGTAAAGCAGTGAAGATAGCACTCATTGGTATTGAGTAGATGGGACAAACAACTGCTTGGCCCGGTTATTCATAAAATATCCGGGCTAGAGGTCTGTTTCGATACATTCCTGCAGAACTTTATTCAGAGCCTTTCTGGCAGTTGTCACGCGGGTGGGAACACGTTCTTTTTGTCTTAGAAACTTGAAAACAGCTGTAGAGATAAGCCAGCGGTCTTGATCAGTGATATTGGTAAAGTTGACGCCTATGATAGGTAAGGTAAGTTCATTATCCACGATATCTGCGGTTGACCAGACCACCTGCGCCTCAACCATCAGGGGGCGATCCAGTTCAGGGACTCTGATGGTCATCTCAAAAACTTCGTGTAAAAGAGGCGGGTTTGGAAATCGGAGTGTGGCGCCGCCGGCACTGACATTAAGCGTGACTCCCGCAACGACACCTTTATCGGTTTTGAAAGTGACTGACCATTCGATTCTGGCTCTGGGGTAGCGGCGTCTTTCAATAAACTGAGGATCCATACCAGTGCCACCTTAAGCAGTGAGGTCCTCCCCAGGCCGATCTTGGTCCTTAATATCTAGATGATCCGCAACCAAGGCTGAGATCATCTCGTGGTCGGTAGTGTCAATTTTCGTGAATCTAACCCCCATACCGCGCGGCCTGAACTCTTCATGGGAGCTAGAAGGATTTGACCAAACCACTTCAGCTATGGCCTGAACCCGTGGAGAGAGGAGGGATACACTGATAGACACTTCAAGGACTTCGTTGGGCTTCAGAGGTTCACGGCAACTGATAAACGCTCCAGTGTAACTGACATCTTTCGCCTCACCCGCCATGAGTCCTCGAGAGCTTTTGATAATGACGGGCCATGAAACCACCGCCCTGGGGTGTTGACGTCTTTCTCTCCCCGTTGGCTTATCCATAATCAATCAGCCCTTTTGGTTCATCTCAGTTCTCGGTCAGACCCATCAGCCGGCTTAAACCATTGAGCCGCTATGATCAAATTACAGCGATGGTTCAGCTTGCCTTGGCTGTTCACACTGCAACGTCTGTGCCACCCTACTCACCAAAATTGGTTTTTCTGGTGCTATTTCAGCAGGTTTTATCTAAATGAGGGTGTGCAAGGACCAATTTTCTGATTGGAATGGAAAACTGAAGGGAGGATACAAAGGCAGGCGCTTCCGACCCGGGCTAGATTACCACTACCATAAACAGGAGCGTTTCTTGACAAACAAATATTCCGCCTCTGCGCTGCCTTGGGTCGCACCCGCAGCGTCAAAGGCCTTTGCGAGGTGCTCCGGCCTGCCGTAGAGATAGCCGCCGCCAAGATCATCTGACAGAGCCACAACCACATCGCCAGGGGAAAGCATGTGAGCGCCCTCGGCACCGAAAAAAACTCCAGGCTGCCTCTTGATGGCCTGGACCTGCTCTTGAGTTAAGTCCAGTATGACCCCAGATGGCAAGGTAACCGGGGCGGCCGAGACAAGGCTGATAAGACCAAGCAACAGCATGGCCAGTACGAACGGGAGCAGGAGTATTCCGAATTGTAGACGGTTGACCTTCATAATATCCTACCACTCTAGGAACAATCTGACAGCAGGCAAACGGCTGACTCTTACCATATGATGATACTCGCATTTTGTAAAGTTAGCCCGCATATTTTATGAATCACTTGCTGCGACCACGGATATGGCCGTCCTTCTCTCCGAGCTGTAGGCTCTACGAGCCGGAAGCCTGGCGTCCTCGGGTGTTCCTTCGACAGGCTCCCCGAGACTACGCTCGGGACAGGCAGGACAGGCTCACCCTGCGAGGTACCATTCAGGTGCGCCTCGGGACCAATACCCTGCGGTTGCCCGGTGGCACGCCCATCCTCTTCGCGCTCGCTGCGCTCCGCTCAGTCCCGCAAGCGGGTTCCCAGTTTCGTGATCTCGCGACAGCAATTCATGAAATATGCGGGCTGGGGTTTATTAGATGAGGTGGGTGGCCGGGAAAAGACAAAAAATGAAAAGCCCCTCGATAGTCTGACTAGACAGGATCGAGGGGCTCGTAGGAAGCCCCCACTGACTAACCCACGGAGAACATTGGAGAACATTCCCAGTCCCTCGCAGACAGCCTATGGGGGGTTAGGGCTAAGCAGCCCGTCATACCTACGGGGCAGCATATGAAAATCGTTTGATCCCGTCAATCGGTAAAACCACCATTTTTCAGTTCCACGGTCTTGTGACGGCAATTGAAGCTCCCTGCAGAAAGCTGCAGGGAATCTTCGAAATGTAAGGTAGTGATGCCATTTCATTGTAGTTCGCTCGCTACCCCCGCAGCAAGCTGCGGGGAATGCGTCGCTGAAGCATTTTCATGAAATATCCAGGCTAAATAAAAAAATCCCCCAGCGACTCATGCCACTGGGGGATTTTGAGGGAGGGTGGGGGTGGTTAAAGCCGCAGTGAAGTCCTCAATTTGCAGCCACTGCTACATGCGGCCGCATCTCTATTTCTGTCTGGCACCCGCTGTTGTCCACCTTGAGTACAATACATGGGTACTTGTACTGAGAAACCCTTCTTGTCTGGAGCTTTCTTTCATTGGCGCTGAAAACCACGAACATTACTACCGCCGTGATGAACAACGTGGCAATCACAAAGGAAGTCTTAATCGTTTTGGTTCTCATGGTGCCTCGCCCTCAGAAGTAAACCGTGCCAGCCAAAGATAACTCTTTTTCTTGGGTGGAAATATTGCCAATGTGTGTTGCTGTCCGCTCCTGTAAAAGCAGTAAAGATACCAAAGATACAAAAAAACAAAAACGTTCCCAAAATACATCAACTTACCTGAGTTGGGCTGCGTTACGATCTCTTGCCAAATTGCCAAATTTGGCCATATAACAAAAGTCAGGTTGGCCTTTTAACCAATTTCTCATCTGATCCATAGGGCAGGACTGGCATAGCAACTTCTTCTCCGTAGCGAGGAACATTGGTTGGGGATAGTGCTTGCAAAATCCGCTTGATCTGAGAGCATAATTGACATCTTACTAAAATCTGATACTCTGCCACTGCGCTGAGTTCATATTGTTTGGTCGGAGTCCCGATTACCCTATTGGGAGTTTCGACATGAAGCGAGTAGCGAGTATAATTGTGGTTGTCGTGTGTTTTTTTGGCCTTGCTTTTCCTGTCCAACTGTTCGGGGCCAGCGATGATTTTCAAAATCTAGAGTTTTTCCTAGAGCGGGCGCTCAAAACCTCTAAAGACTCAACTGAACGCAACGAGGTCATTAACCGCTACCTGTTGAAAGCCCTTGCCCTCGTCTACCAGCAGAACAAAGAGCAGATCAGACTCGATCGAGAAGCGCTTAACGTTCTGAAACAGCTTCGGGATGTCGAGGTGAAAAAAACCAGAGAGCTCGAAAGATGGCTGAGCAAGCGCTAGCCATAGGATGATCACTTTCCTCGAGCAAGGTGAAACTTACAGGAATACTATCTAATTTCGCTCAAGCGCCTGTAGCTCAGAGGGATAGAGCAACGGACTTCTAATCCGTAGGTCGGGGGTTCAAATCCTCCCAGGCGCGCCAGGATATAAAGCACCTAGGATATGCTTTCTGGGTGCTTTTTTCATTTTTTTACGACTTTTGCACCCATTGAATCAAAAAAGGGTGAAAATCATAATCTGATCGGACAAGACACTAGGGCAAATTCCCACCTACAATGACAACATGATATGCTCTAGAGTGAACCTACCTTGAGAACTCTCAATATCTTGTGCCAGAGAAAAATCCAA
>CAMYLW010000153.1 GCA_947259475.1 Thermodesulfobacteriota bacterium | reverse complement strand
CCCTTGATATGGCGTCGTTTTGCGGTGACTTCATATAGGAAATTCAACAACGTCTCACTGACGCTGGGAGATTACGAGGCTCTCAAAGAAGCCGCCATCGATCCCTACGTTGCCATCCGCAACGCCTATATCCAGTACCGCAATGCCTTGGTGAAGAAGAGGTTTGTACCACCCAAACCACAACCCTCGGGCGGATAGCTCGAGGGTCCGAGACGGGGTTAGCCCGGATTATTCATGAATAATCCGGGCTATAATTCTTTGAGAGCAGCTTCTACGCTGCCACCGATGGGTAAGAATGCATCGAATTTAGCTACCTCGAATACCTCCTTGATATAATCCTGCAAGGCACACAGCATTATTTTCCCTTCATTCCGCTTTATTTCTTTGGTGGCTCTCCCACAAGATTGGTCATCAATTACCAGTGCGGGCGGAAGGACGGTTCAATTATCACGATCAACAGGACTCCAAGAAACATGGGAGCCGCTTTGGGTGTTGCGATGACTATTTTTATAGTTTAGGTTTATTGGTGAAATATGATAAGAAACCCTAACGTTGCAGACCTCCCCGGAGAAAAACAACCAACTGTTGTGGGATCGAAAATGAACCAGCCGCTCATTCAGTTTGTAGACGTCTACAAAAGGTTCGGGGCCAATCAGGTTCTAAATGGCGCCGATCTGTCCATTTACCAGGGGGTGATCACCACCATTATTGGTAAGAGCGGCCCGGGCAAAAGCGTGCTACTGAAGCACATCATTGGCTTGTTGGAACCCGATTCGGGCAGGATTCTTTTCCAGGGACGATCCTTGTCTGAAATGAAAAGGGCTGAGATAGACAGACTAAAAGCCAAATTAAGTTACATGTTTCAGGACACGGCCCTTTTCGACTCTATGAGTGTCTACGAAAACGTCGCCCTTCCTCTGAAAGAGGCTACCTCCCTGCCGAAAAGGGAGATTCGCACCCGGGTGTGGGACAAACTGAAGTTATTCGACCTGGAAGGGATAGACAACAAGTATCCCAGCCAGTTGTCCGGAGGTATGAAAAAACGGGTCGCTTTGGCAAGAGCCCTGGTGACTGAACCGGAGATTGTTCTTTTCGATGAGCCCACCACAGGACTCGATCCCATACGAAAAAGCGCAGTACACAGCATGATCTCCGATTACCAAAGAAGGCTCGGGTTTACTGGGGTTGTGATCAGCCACGACATTCCTGACATTTTTTACATCTCTCAGCGGGTGGCCATGTTGGACGAGGGACTGATCCGGTTCGAAGGCACCCCGGAGGAAATCCAGCAGGCCTCTGA
The DNA here is from genome assembly GCA_947259475.1 of Thermodesulfobacteriota bacterium. Taxonomy (GTDB): domain Bacteria; phylum Desulfobacterota; class Syntrophobacteria; order BM002; family BM002; genus BM002. The sequence continues at coordinate 5,959 of CAMYLW010000153.1, read as the reverse complement.
TGAGGTGGTGCAGCAGTTCATCCAGGGGCTGGAAACCCCCCACGACGCTCTGACCGGGATGACCACCCAGGCTCAAGGCGAGAGGAAGTTCCAGGAAGAAATGGCCCGGCTGGAAAGCCACCAGATCACTTTTTCCGTTATTTCATTTACTGTGCAAAATCTGGATGAAGTCAATGAGAAGCTCGGGCATGTGACAGGTCAGACCGTGGTCAAAAACCTTGCCTCCCGGGTGACGCAACAGCTCGAGATCACCGATACCTGTTCCCGTTACGGCATGAACAAGATAATGGTGGTCCAACACAACGCCAAGATGGATAAGGCCCGGAAGTTCTGCATCAAATTAGCCAGAGAGTTGAGGGTATGTGACTTCCTCGATGGTGAATGCCAACCCGGGCTGAATTTATCAATTACCGCTGGATTCGCCGAAGCCCGGGAAGGAAGCCCGTTGAAAGAGGTACTTACGAATGCAGAATCTACAGACAGTACCTACTTTGAATTTCGTATCGAGTAGCTCAAAGACTTATATCCCGGATATTTCATGAATTGCTGTCGCGAGATCGCGAAGATGGGCATGCCTGCCCGCCATCGCGAGCCTGCTCGCTCAGGAACACCCGAGGACGCCAGGCTTCCGGCTCGTAGAGCCTACAGCTCGGAGAGAAGGATGGCCATATCCGTGGTCGCAGCAAGTAATTCATGAAATATTCGGGATAGTGGAGGCTTGCTGTGGCGAACACACTTTCCATCTCATTTGCTAACGACATGCAGGAATTGACTCATGTGCTTCAGGTAGTGAACGTCTTTCTGGAACCGCGAGCGTTACCATCCAAGCTCGTTTACGCGGTAAACCTCATTTTGGAAGAGATTCTCATGAACATCATCAAATATGGATATGACGATGGAGAGTCCCATGAGATTGAGGTCCAAATCGAGGTCGAGCAAGAGGAGGTCGCCCTCACAGTTATAGATGATGGCAGAGAATTCAATCCGCTGACGGTCCCGCCGCCGGATCGCTCCAAGTCTGCCATGGATCGACTTGAAGAGGGTCTGGGTCTACAATTTGTACGTCATATGAGAAACGCAATAGAGTACCGCCGGGAAGAGGACAAGAACATTTTGAAAATTTGGATGTTCCTCTAGCCCGTATGTTTCATGAATTTCCGTCGTGAGACCGTGGAGAAGGCTGTGCCGTTTCCGGATTGCCGCTTTATCAGGCAGGTAGGAGCAATCAGAAGTCGTAAGAGAGCATGAGCCCAAGCAAGAACTGGTTGGGATCACCCTCGTCATCTACGATCGGGCTGTCCGCCGCGTCACCAATGAGCCGACTGTAACTGCCAACGGCTAAGACATTCCAATACCCGTAAAAATTATAGCGACCGGTTAGCCAAAAACCGACATCTTTGAAACCAGAGTCGGCATCGTATTGGTCTAAGCCGCTGCGCTGCGAGTCCCCTCTATCGACACTGAAATAATTATTCATGTAGTCACCGTCAGCATACGTCGTAAAAACGCTGAACCCTACCATCAACTGGTAATTTATCGGTATTTTGTACCCAACGTCTAATGTGAGCAAAAAGCCATTCCCGCCGACTGCATCCTGCTGGGCCTCTATTTCGGCGGCCCAGCCATCAAACTCGATACCCCAAAAGATGCCCACCATAACGGAGGTGTCAACTTTCTGCATGCGATCCACCTGATTGTTGTCGACATCGTCTCGTTCAGGGATATACCCAAGCATTGGCCCGAATCTCCAAATGTCATCCGGAAGCACGTTCGCTCTGAAGTCGATGCCTCCCAACCGGTTACCTTGCAGACGCAGAAACTGGCCTGAATCCAAATCTGCCCTGGCGTAAGGTAGAAGGACAGGGACATAGTCTTCGGACCCTTCATAATCTGGTGCGGCGCCAAGGCCGAAGCCCAATTCCAATTTCTCTACTGCCATCGCGGGCTGGGCGGCGACTGTGACCGCAAGGAGTACAGTCAGTAGCAGCTTCTTGATCGCTTCTCCGTTCATAAAATATCCAGGTTATGCCGATTTCGAAAGATGATCTTCCAGCACTCGCCCCAGAGCTCTGAGGTGACCCTTCTCTTCCTCGGCGATTTCGAAAAGAACCTCCTTAGTGGCGGCATCGTTGCTTTCCACCGCCATTCTCAGATAGAGGTCCAATGCCTGAGTCTCCACCATCATCGCCACATCCACAACCCCAGCAACGCTCTGGAGAAAAGATTCATTCTTGGCCAGAAAACTCCCTATATCAATGCCCCCTTCCATGACAGTGGCTTCGACGTTCTCCTCGAAAGTCTGAATCTCATCCGGATCCATACCCCATTTCAAGCTCACAGCCAGTAATCTCTTCATGTGGCTTTCTTCAGCCTTGACGAGATGGCCGAGAAGCTCAATGAGATCTGGGTCTGTGGCCTTGGATCTCACGGTTTCATGGAAAGCCTTCAGCCCTCTTTCCATTTTGTATGACAGGGCAATGACCTCTTGCACCGCTTCATCACCCCGGATAAATTGGAGATGGAATTCCCGCGGCCCTTCAGCCGCTGGACCCTCCCATGCCTCCATTCCCCCTTCCAGATAGTACACCTGCCTGAAATCTTGATTGGCCAGCAACTGAGCTGCCATGCGACTTCGGCCGCCAACAGCACAGTACACTATAATTGTTTTCCCTGGATCCAAATCCTGCAGAGAGTCAACCAACTCCGGCAAAGGAATGAGCTTTGCCCCTGGCAAATGTTCGCTTTCATACTCAATGGGCTGACGCACATCCAGGACAGTAAAAGTGGACTCAGGGTTTTGAGAAATAAAGGTTTCGGCATCATCTGGGAACATTACTCCCACATTGGTCAATTGTTCACTCATTTCCTTTCCAGCCTCCAAGTAAAGAATCCGGGCCCTTCGAAGGTCCCGCCGCAGTGTAGCGGGGAAGGGAAAACATATCTTTGGATGAACACCAAAGAACTCGCATGCTCAAAAAGACTAGCCAAGAAGACTTTTTTACGCTAGCATTAACACCTGTAACGGGTCTACATTTGTTCTCACCCTCTTGCCAGGAACGCGGAGATTATTTGAGCTCCAATAGGTCTCCGGGAGAAACGAAAGCCCGTGATTATCTATAGAAGATCTGACTTGAGTTGTTCAATAGAAACAGATGAGAAGTTGAACCATGGAAAAGCGGCCCATTACAAGAAACGGCTACGAGAGGCTACGCGCAGAGCTCTCCTTTCTCTACCGCTTTGTCCGTCCTCAGGTCATAGAAGCTCTCTACAATGCCCGGTCCTACGGGTACAAGGCCAATAACCTGCAGTATTTTGCCGCTCGTGAGCGGCAGGCCTTTGTGGAGGGTCGAATCGAGGATTTGCGCCGCAAGATCTCCCTATCAGAAATAGTGGTTGGACAGCACCTCATCTCCTCAGTTGCCTGCTTTGGCGCTACCGTCGGGGTGGAAGATATCGCTAATGGCGACCGGGCCACCTATCAACTGGTGGGGCCATTTGAAGCTGATGCCATGCAGGGTCGAATCTCTATTGACTCACCCGTGGGCAGCACTCTTTTAGGCCGGCGTCCAGGTGATGAGGTTACTGTCTATGCTCCTGGCGGCGTCCGCTCCTTCCGGCTTCTTTATATTGTTTCTGCCTAATCTTCTCGCCTCTACTCTCCCAAATGCATTTATAGTTCACCGCAGAGCACGCAGAGTACGCTGAGGAACGACAGCTTCAATTAGCCAATAGTATTTTGTGTGCAATCAACCCAAGCCACAATGAATTCCGAAATCCGCACCCTACCCTTTGATAACCCCCATTGGCCGCAAGCGCGCCACTTTCTTGCTGATGCCGGCACCGGACACAACATCCACCACCTGACTCACATCCTTGTAGGCCTCCGGGATCTCTTCCCGCACGGTAGCCTTCCCGGCACTGCGAATTGTGATGCCCTGATCTTCCAATTCCCGAATGATTGCTCTGCCTTTGGACACCCTCATTGCCTGCTTTCGACTCATGACTCTACCGGCACCATGGCAGGTACTGCCGAAGGTCTCAGCCATGGCCTGCTCCGTTCCCACCAGTACATAAGAGTATCGCCCCATGTCACCAGGGATAAGCACGGGCTGGCCTACATCTTTGTAAGCCAGCGGTGTGTCCGGGTGATGGGGCGGAAAGGCCCGGGTGGCGCCCTTTCGATGCACACACAGCTTTCTTTCTTTACCATCCACCCGGTGAGTCTCAATCTTGGCGATATTGTGGCAGACATCGTATATGAGCCTGAGCCCCAGCCGCTCCGAGCTCATCTGAAACACACGCTCGAAGCTCTCCCGCACCCAGTGGAAGATAATTTGCCGGTTGGCAAAAGCATAGTTGGCAGCTCCTGCCATGGCGGCCAGGTACTGCCTCCCTTCCTCGGAGGCAATGGGAGCGCAACACAACTGCCGGTCAGGTAGCTCAATGCCATACTTTTGCGTGCTTTTCATCAGTATTTTGATGTAGTCATCGCAAACCTGATGACCAAGTCCCCGCGAGCCGGTGTGGATGATTATTGTTACCTGGTCCAGGAACAAGCCCAAATCCTTGGCAGCATGCTCATCGTACACTTCATCTACGTAACCAACCTCTACGAAATGGTTCCCCGAACCCAGTGTGCCTAACTGGGCCTTGCCCCGTTCGAGAGCCCGATCGGAGATCAGGTCCGGGTCGGCACCCTGGATACAACCCCGTTCCTCGATGTATTCCGGATCTTCTTCCAGCCCAAAACCTTGCTTTACTGCCCATCCGACCCCTTTTACCAGCACCTTCTTCAGCTCGGCTTTTGAGAGCCGCAGATCTTTACGTTTGGAGCCAATCCCGCAGGGGATATTTCTAAACAGGGTTTCCACCAATTTCCGGATGTGGCCTCTGACTTCCTGGCGCTCCAGCCCGGAGCACACGAGTCGCACCCCTCAGTTAATGTCGTAGCCCACTCCTCCAGGCGAAACCACACCATCATCCAAGGAAAACGCTGCGACTCCCCCGATGGGAAAGCCATACCCCCAATGGATGTCGGGCATGGCCAGAGAATGACCCACAATTCCTGGTAACCAGGCCACATTAGCCACTTGCAGCAAACTCTGGTCATTGCGGAGGCTGGCCATCATAGCCTCATTGGCGTAGACGATACCGTCGGTGCGCATTTTGCCCTCTTTCGGCAGCCGCCAACGGTATTCGTCGACCTTTTGGAGCTTGATGGACTGTTGTTTTTTCACCGTGGCACCTCCAAGTCTTACATTTCGAATTGAGGAATTAACGAATTGTAATACTTAATTCCTAAATCCCTGAATTCCTTAATTCCCAATTGATTATTTAAATATCAAAAATCACCTGTGCCTCCCAGCCCCGGTCATCTTCGACAACCTCGAGTTGGTGGTAGGTGACCGCCTTGATTTCTGTTTTCAAGGTGTGGATTCCCGGGTCGAAAACCTCGCCCCAGGCGGTTGCCTCCAGTGCGAGGTCTTTGAGATTTACCTGAAACCGTCCAAAAATGAGGCCCTCAGTGTCCAACAGGTAGAGCAGTTCCTGAAGCCAGCTCACCAGTAGGGTTTCTATATCATCTTCCTGCAGTTTGAACTGACGCTGGATCAGGCAGTTCAAAGAATCCACCCTGGTGATCAGCTCACTAAAGCCCAGTGCAGCCGTCTCGAACATCCCCTCAAGCGTCGGCGCCTTGACCAGAATACCAGCGTCGGCAGTGTGGTCGATAAACTGAAAAGATCCCTGAGGGTGGGTAGCCATGGGTTTAAACCTCCACGTGTATGGTTGCAGTTGGCAGCAGCCAGTATTTTTGGACAGTGGTCACTCCTTATACCCAGACTAGTACTATAACACGCGAAGGTGTGAGTGATACAGTCAAAGCGTAAGGTGAGTGGTCAACCGGGGAAGATGGGGTGTCTGTCCCCACCTACAATGGGGCCCTCAAGGACGAGGATAT
>CAMYLW010000152.1 GCA_947259475.1 Thermodesulfobacteriota bacterium | reverse complement strand
CTATGGGGTCGAAGACCAAGGCAACGCGCTTTTCGACCCGCACGGTGAATTTGTAGGAAAAAACATTCTCTATGTTGCTAACTCTCTAGAGGAAACGGCCAACCACTTTGACAAATCCCCTACGGAAATCAAGAAGCTCTTGGATGAAGCACGACAGAGACTCTACGTCATTCGTGCTGAGCGGCCGCGCCCCCTGCTTGACGATAAAGTCATCACTTCATGGAATGGGTTGATGATTGGCGCTTTTGCGTGCGGCTATCAAGTTCTCAACCAGCCACGCTATCTCAAAGCGGCAGAGCGCTCTGCACGTTTCATATCCAGCAAGCTCTATGATCCCAAGCAAAAAGTCCTCTTGCGCCGCTACCGCGACGGCGCGGCCGGACTCGAAGCCCACCTTGATGATTACGCATTTTTCATTCACGGACTCTTAGACCTTTACGAGGCTTCATTAGATATCAGATGGATGCTGTATGCTATCGACCTGACGCAGAAGGAGATCGACCTATTTTGGGATCCGAAGAGTGCCGGATTCTACGATACCTCGGGGAAAGACAAGGACGTGCTATTAAGAATGAAAGAGGATTACGAGGGTGCCGAACCCTCTGGAAATTCCATAGCAGCGCTCAACTTGTTGCGCCTTGCACAAATGACAGGCAACCATACGTGGCATCAGAGGGGAGTGAAGACCATAACCGCCTTTGCCGAACGTTTGCAGGAATATCCGACGATTATGCCACAGATGCTGGTAGCCTTTCACTTCCAATTGGATAAGCCGAAACAGATCGTTATCGCCGGGAAGGCAGGCGCGGAAGACACTAGGAGGATGCTTAGAGAAGTTTATTCACGATTTCTACCTAACAAAATCATTTTGCTCGCGGACGGTGGCAAGGCCCAGGCGCGGCTTGCGACATATCTACCTTTTATTAAGAGCATCACCATGCTTGATGGCAAAGCGACCGCCTATATCTGTGAAAATTATGCTTGCAAATTGCCCACCACCGATGTGGCAGTAATGGTGGAATTGTTGGAGGATTGAATACGCTACCTAGACTTTGAACTCCCCCACCGGATATACTTCAAATTCATGTTCAACTATTCTTTTGACCATCTCAAAAAAGTCAATACCCACAGGGTCGGTTAACCGGATTCTGTTGTCAGCCCCTGGCCAGGCGGAAGATACACAGGCTGCATCGCTCTTGTCGATGAGCTCTTCTGGGGCCAAGAAATAAAGACCCAACTCGTATTCGAAAAGAGAAACCCGCACCAAGAATCGTTCGTCAGCAGAGACAAAACTAAAAAGGTCGCCCCTATACATACTTGAAAAATCGACCGCTTCCGGTTCCAGCAGATAGAAAAGACGATACATTCCTCTCGGGGTACCCTCGGCTTTGTAACTGCCGCAGTCGTGGTAATCACCCTCGGTAGAAGTGGCGAGCTTGACGCATTTTCGAAATAGTCCTTCGATACCCTCGGCATCATCCTTTTCCCAATGTTTGTCCCAATCAAATTGTGGCGACAGCATCTCGAGCAGTTCTTGAATTTCCTCCTTCACTTCATACTCCTTATAATCCTAGCCTTTCCATTATTCGGTTGGCAGCCTCTACCCCAGTATTAAAACTTATTTCCAGACTGGACTTGTACAGGCCGTCGCCGGCGAAAAGCAGATTGCCTCGGAGTTCTGCCAGCATTTTCCTCAACTCATGCTGCTGCCGCACTGAGCCGGGCATCAACTGCACCGCCCCGTGTGACCAGCGATAAACTTTTGAAAAAACCAGTTTGTCTGCAAAACCGGGATAGAGCTTGTCTACATTCTCGAGCACAGCCTCCGTGATCTTACCGTCAGGTTCAGCAAACAACCTGCGACTGGCTGGCTCGCAGAGAATAGCTGTTACCAGGCTCTTGCCCTTGGGAATTCGGTGGGGGCTCTTGTGGTGGTCAAATATAACGGTGGCTATAACCCCATCGTCCTTACGGAGCAGGTTATTGATCATTGAGGTGGCCGGGTACTCCCTGTCAACTGCCAGCGCTGTAACAATGCTCGGCGCGTAGCGAACACTTCGAAAACCGTCTGCCAAGTCCTCCGGGAGCCCATCAACTATGTTTATCACCAGAGGCAAAGGCACGGCCAAAATCACGCCCTCCGCAAGGTACGACCTGGGGTTTTCTCCTCCAACGTGAACTTCATAAAGACCTTCCCGGGAAGCTGCTGCAATCTTGACCACCGGTGAATTCAGCCTGACATCGAGTTCTTTCATCAATTGCTCTGGCACCACACCCATGCCTTCGGTAAAAGCGAAAATCTTGAATGTGGTCAAGTTCTTGATGGTAGCCAGAAAAGCTAATTTCGAATTCTGCTCTGGGACCCCCAAAAAGACTTCACTGAAGATGGGGTAAGCAATTTTCTCCAGAATTTCCTCATCGAAGCTTTCCAGCAGATATTCCGCCGCAGATTGTCTTTCCAAATCGAAGGTCTTACTTGTGGGGCGGCCTATATCCAAGGCTTTTCCCAAGGATTGAGCGTACACAAACAGTTTGATCATGTCCCTTTTGTTTCTACCTGTAAGGAGTTTGTATGTCAAAAAATCCATCGGCGATCCGATTTTGATCCGATACTCCCTGCCGCCGCTGAAGGTCGAAGTAGTTCCGGAGGTTGGCACCAGATGGTCTTTGAAACCGAGATCTTGGATGAAACTGCGGAGATTCCTGTGAGCGTCCGGGAAGGTATAGGCACCCTTGTCGATGATAAATCCTTCGCATTCTTCAGAGCTCATTCTCCCGCCGACGAATGAAAGCGCCTCAAGAATGATGGAGTCGCAGCCGGCGTTTTTCAATTGGTAGCCCGCCGCTAGACCCGCTATCCCTGCCCCGATGATGACTACATTTGTGTCCATATTCCAACAAAAGGAAGAATCCAGGCCCATCGAAAATCCCGCTGTGCGGGAGAGAAATTCTCAAAAGTTGAAAGCTGGCCCCTCAGTACTAAAGCTCGACGTATTCACCTGGTTTGAGTACTGTCACCTGGGTCGAGGTCTCTTGTTCCACCCGATCTTTCCAAGCCGCAGGATCCTGCTTGATCATGTCAAAGGTGTCATAGTGGATGGGAAGCACTTTTTGGGGTTCGATGAGCTTCACTGCCCTGAGGCCATCTTCCGGACCCATAGTGAAATTGTCTCCGATGGGCAATATGGCCAGGTCAATTCCCTCTTCCCCGATCAGTTTCATGTCGTAAAAAAGGCCGGTATCACAGGCATGATATATCTTCTTCCCCTGCACATAGAACAGAAAACCGCAAGGATTGCCACCGTATGAACCATCCGGAAGGGCTGAACCGTGCTGGGCAATCGTCAGTTTGACCCGCCCCCATGGATAGTCGAATCCGCCTCCGATGTGCTGTGGATGACCGTTTTCGACCCCCTGGTTCAGCAGCCAATTGTGTATTTCGAAGTTGGAAATCACAGTGGCACCAGTCCGCTTGGCAATATCTACAGTATCCCCCACGTGATCACCGTGGCCATGCGAGACCAAGATATAGTCGGCCGGGATTTCATCTGGCTTGACTGGTGCCAGAGGATTGCCGCTAATAAACGGATCAATCAGTAAATGAGTACCTTCCGTTTCAATCAAAACACAGGCGTGACTGTACCATGTTACTTTAACGCTCATTTGATCCTCCTTTTTCTCAACGTGGGGTCTGAGCTTCATTCTTCATTTCCCTGGTGCCTGTGACTAAATTTCTACCCCTTTTCTCTTCCTTTTTTCTAAAATTGTCCCGTCCGTAACATTACCAGGGTGCATGCTCTGAGCACTGCTATACCCTTGGCATTCAACTCCTCTTCGATTTCGTCTGATTCTGTCCCCGGGTTCATAATGACCCTATCTGGACCTAAATTGATCATATCTTGAAGCAGTTCTTTCCCTCGCTCTGGACCAACGTAGAGGGTAAGAGTGTCCACTGGATCCTTGACGCCACTCAAGGCCGGTACCGCAACCACCCCTGCAATTTTTTTGAGCAAGGGATGAACGGGAATGACGTGATGCCCATGCTCAACGAGAGCACGTACTGCCTGGTTGGAGTAGCGCTCTGGTTTGGGGCTGGCTCCCAGTACAACAACAGTTTCGTTCGCAGACATAATCCTAGGACTGTGCTGATTACTGTAAGAATAGATAGTTTGATTGCAAAGAACTATCTATTCTTACCTCAGAAGGCTCAATTTTTCAAAACAAAAGATCTGCACTTTGTATCATTCCATGGTATGGAAGTTGCTTTTAATACGGACCGGAACATGAAAATGGCGAGTGGACCAACCTTTCAAAGAAAGCAGTCCGCTGTTCCATAGCCATTCCCTCTCATTGAGGTCTAAGCTGAACACCAAGACATACGGTACGATTTTGGATACGGAAAAGGTCAGTTACAGTGATTCGTTCTTATTTGCCATCTTTTAGTAGTGGGCGACTGAAGGTTTTTCTTCTTGGAGTAGTGGCCCTTTTATTGGCTCTCAATCTTGTGGTTATGAGCCTTAGATCCTCTATCTCCACCGCCGAAGAGCCCACTGCCCCTGAAGTTCTGCCTGACTTTCCCCTCCCGGGTTCGATCAGCCTGTGTGATGAGTCCATACCCCTGGAAAACCGCCGTGTTCTGGAGATGCTGGATCGAGAATTCACCATTGCGGTTTGGGATCGGGCCCAGGTTTTTCTGTGGCTCAAGAGGGCAGGGCGCTATTTTCCATACATTGAGGAGAAACTGGCCGAAGCCGGAATGCCCGATGACCTCAAGTACATGGCTGTGGCGGAGAGCGCCCTTATTACCGATATTAAATCAAGGAAGAGAGCGGTCGGACTCTGGCAATTCATGTCTCGCACCGGTAGAAGTTATGGGCTGCGGAAAAACCGAATGATAGACCAACGGTTGGACTTTGAACAATCTACTGAAGCAGCCATCAACTATTTAAGACGGTTGCATGACGAATTCGGTAATTGGACCCTAACCCTAGCCGCTTACAACTGCGGCGATTCCTTCCTCAAGAGGGAAATAAGGAAACAAAAAGTCAAAGACTTTTATAGGCTCGATCTGCCTCTGGAAACAGAACGATATGTTTTCCGCATCACTGCCATTAAGATTATTATGGAAAACCCGAGACAGTATGGTTTTAGTCTCCCCCCAGAGCAGGTTTACCCTCCGAACTGGTATGATTCGGTCCCGGTCAAAATCAGCAAGCGCTTGAACTTGAGAGATCTGGCCCTTGCCCTGGATACAGATTTCAAAGTTCTCAAAGAACTCAACCCTCAATTCCGGCGAAACTATGTGCCCAAAGGTAAACATCAGATTAAAGTTCCTCCCGGCTTTGGTCCCAAGGTAGTTGTTGCCTTGCAAGAACTTGGAAAAGGTAGATCC
>CAMYLW010000151.1 GCA_947259475.1 Thermodesulfobacteriota bacterium | reverse complement strand
ATTTTGGAGATGGAAGTACCAGAAGGGATTATACTTTTGTTGAGGATATTGTTTTTGGAATAATGGCAGCCATGGCTTATGATAAAACTAACTACGAAATCATAAATCTAGGTAATAATCGAACGGTTACCTTGACTGAAATGATCGAAACTATTGAAAAAGTTTTTGATAAAAAAGCAATCATAGATAGGCAGCCAATGCAGCCCGGAGATGTTCCAGCAACTTATGCCAATGTTAGTAAAGCAAAGGAGTTATTAGGATATGAACCAAGCCTTTCTTTCGAAGCAGGGATTGAACGTTTTAAGGAATGGTATGGCTTAGTCACCCAGAATTAACGGCTATTCGTCATAGTCATCATCATAAGAATTCTCATCAAACAGATTTGCCAAAAGATCTCGAAAACTAAACTTAGATTCCAAAATATCTTTGTTTATGATGTTGAATTCTGATAATCCATGTAAAACAAACAGCAATCTTGGAAAGAGAATCACCGGATTTCACCGTATAAAACTCTGTTTCTTCAAGTGCTGCGGGGGCAACCAGGTTCTCATCATTGACTTTTCCCACGTCCTTGATATTTCCGGCTAATAGTACCGCTTTTTCTTTTGTCGCATGGGAATCGCAGCTACCCTCGAGCGTTGCTGTTCCATCTTCAAAGCTAACTTTTAGATCGGTGATAGTATCACCAAGATCAGTTTTTAATAAATTTTCTATTTCCTCAGCTTCGTTCTTTCCCAAACCTATCAGGTCGGCTCCAGCATTTTTTATGAAATCAAATATTCCCATTTTTTTCTCCTTCTTCGTTGGATCAGTTGCTAGAATGAAGGCCCAACATAACGAGGCTCCTACTTTAGTACTTTAGAGATCCTTTGGCCTTTTCTTGCATCAAATTAACTTTCTCATCTGCCTTTTTTTCCGTCACTCCGGCACTCTCACCTGCCTTCTGCTTCATTGCCTCAGCAGTCTCATCTGCCTCCTGCTTCATGGCCTCAGCAGTCTTATCTGCCTCCTGCTTCATGGCCTCAGCTCGCTCATCTGCCTCCTGCTTTATGGTCTCAGCAGTCTTATCTGCCTCCTGCTTCATGGCCTCAGCTCTCTTATCTGCCTCCTGCTTCATGGCCTCAGCAGTCTCATCTGCCTTCCGCTTCATGGCCTCAGCAGTCTCATCTGCCTTCCGCTTGATGTCCTCAGCAGTCTCATCTGCCATCTCTTTCGTTAACCCTGAAGTCCCCTTAGATCCACTTGGGGTTGGTTGTTCACTTTTTTCGCACCCGGCGAAAACCATTAAGGCAGCCATTCCTAAAAAAAATAAAAGTCGCTTCATGATTCTTCCTCCTTGATTGCATTCTGAGAGTGTGGGAGGCATTTCCATAAGATATGATCATTGCAGAGCCTGCGCCAGCAGCCCTCTAACGGCTCCCCCACCCTTACTTTCAACGAAAGATAGGATAACCGGAATGAATTTAGTGATCATCCCAGTATCCAATCCCAATTTAGAAAATCCACTTGCGAGGCCTGCGAGATTGCCCAATTCTGAGCCACCGCCGCCGAGAGCAGATGCCAAGCCTCCTAACTTTCCCATTACGCCACCACTTTCAGGCGCAGATTCGATCATGTCGTTTACGTTTGGCACATGCTGGGCTACCTGGGAAAAATCCGTATCGCCAAGCTTCTCCTTCGCCAACTTAAAAAGTAGGCCAGCGCCTCCCGCTGCTTGATCTTCCTGCACACCAAGGTCTTTGGTCAAAAGGTCTACGAGTTCCATCTGTTACTCCTTTTTCTTGCATACCAGTCGCCATACGCCAAGCTTCACAATGCAAAAGCTTGGTCATCAATCGGGCCCAGAAAGGTTACCGCATTGCGATGATCACCTTCCCTTTCAATGTGTCTGTCCTAGTAAGTCAAAGCTCGAGGCAGTTTTTTGGCCTGCTCAACCCAACCAGTGACCTCCGGTTCGCTTGGCACCCTGCGAACCAGATTCTTTGCCTCATTGATCTCTGCGAGCTTTATCTTAAGGTTTCCAGGATTTCGCTGTGCCAGTTCGGGAACGGTATCCACCCCAGCAGCTTCTAGTAAATCAGCATACTCTTCACCAATACCCTTTATTCGGAAGAGATCTGCCATATTTGCCCAGCGCAGTACTTGTTTTTCACTGACACCTGCTTTTTGAGCTATCTCCTTGCGGCCCCCGGGAGAAGCACCCTGTTCCAACAGATTTTCTATTGTCCCGACACCTGCTTGTTGAAGCTTTTGACCATATACTGCTCCAATGCCTTCGATCTGCGTAAGTTTTTTCATGACCAGAGTCCTTTCTTTCCAATTAATTAATGTTTTGGACGCATTGTATCGACCGAATCCTACTTCCTAGTAAATGACATCACTCCCCATTGTGAACGCCATCCTTTCTCCGGTTGAGAAGGTTATTCCCCGTACTACCAATTTCACCCGGAGCTCATCTGGCTTCATTTTTAACAGGGCTGAAAAGGGGTTCATGATGTATGTCCAAGTATTTTCCCGGGACTTCCCCGGCAGAATCTTGAAGTAAGGATTTACATAGACCTCTCCTAGCCTGTTAGTTAGTCCATCTTTGAAGATTAAGAATGCATCGATACGTTCAATTGGACGTTCATAACCGTTGGAGAGTTTTATGGTAAACCGAACCAAGTAATTTCCTGGCTGAACCTCGAAATTCCATCTCTCTAATGCGAGCATAAGTTCTGGCATTGAAGATGCGGTGCTGACTATAAAGAAAGAGAGCGTGAGGACAATAAGACTTTGCACCAATCGCGTTCTATATATTTTCATGATTCCTCTCTGATATCGAATTAAGCTGGGTAGGTGTGGATATGTTCAAGTTAGGTGCCAATTGCCGAACTCGTTTTGCTGTAAATTCTAACGAATTGAAAACAATAAAATTATTCATTATTGGTAAATATCCAGCTCTAAAACAAAGGTTAGACTTCTGGGGGATACCCCCCACAGAGTTATGCTATTTAACCCGACTTTGCTGGCACGCCAGAAAAAAAGTTGTCACTGCAGATCAAGGGAATGAGCTAGACCATTTGAAAGGTGCTCTCTCCCCCGAAAACCCTTTAATTGAGCTCAAGTCAATTAGTTTAGATCAAGGATTAGATTAGCTTCAGCAACGGCATACTTCATCCAGAGACCATGCCAATACGAAATACCACCGTTCTGAGCAAATGTGGTTATTCTGTGGCGCAGTGGTGAAGTGGAATTATTGATGAGTAATCTACATTTACATTCTTCTGTGAGAAAATACGATATTTTCGGTTGGTATTCGAGCAATCTAGAATCAATAAACGTATGGGAGGCAAGAGATGCAATCTGGTGAAGCGGGTTCCCGATCAAACACGAGACCCGACTGCACCTTCCATTGTCTAAGAACTCCCCTCCAGGATTATCATTAACAATCCAATTCAGAGGGTTTCTGTAGATTGGCATGCGGGAGCAGCGGACGGTAACCGGAATTTTAATGCAATATGGAAAGATGAATCCAAAAGGAGGGTAATCCTCAATATGAGGTGACAGATTGCTCTAATTAAGAATTTTCCCTGGCTTGCCGATAGGTTTACTTCTTCCAAATTCGTCATATGGATTGAACATCAAAACCCTAGCTTTTGGTGTTCACAGCTCACACATCACGAATGCTGGCAAGATTTTGAAGCGGCTAGAAGAACAGCGGAGCTGAATGACGGCAAAACCGAATGACTTGATGACTTTGCGCCTTACTTGCTTTGCAAAACCTCTTCCAATATATCCATACCACGTTCCACCAGATCACGTTTGGCCTGGCTACCCATGTGACCGATCCTAAAGACCTTGCCTGCAAGCGGGCCGTAGCTGCTACCTACTACCACCCCTCTCTCCCGCAACGCACTGTCCAGATCTTCCCAGGACCAACCTGCCGGGATTTTGGCAGCCGTGACCGTAGGCGAACAGATCTCTTCACTGACAGGATAGAGCTCAATTCCCATGGCCTGCATCCGACCCCGACAATAAGCCGCCACATCCGCGTGACGTCTAAATGCCACTGCTAACCCCTCATTTAAAATCAGCCTGGTAGCCATGAGTAATCCGGCCATACCGTGCCAGTTATGCGTGTAGGGAAAGTGCCCATCTTTAACCACGGTTTTCCAGGGAACCAAAGAGTCATAGCCCACATAAGCTACTTCCTCAACGGCTGCCCAGGCACGCTCGCTCACTGTAACCATGGCCAGATCCGGAGGTAGACTCAGAACCTTTTGGCTACCAAGCAAGCCAAGGTCAATCTGCCAGTCGTCCACCAGCACTTCCACTCCGCCACCACTTGAGACGAAGTCCACATAGAAAAGTGCCTCCACCTCCTGGCACACCTCTCCAATAACTTGCAATGGAGCAAGCGTACCGCTGGGGGTCTCGCAGTGCACTGCGGTCACCAGTCTGGGACCAAAGCGCTTTGCGACCTCTCGCACCTGCTGTGGGTCCGGCACCTCATCATAGCCAAAACCAACCACCTCGACTTCCATTCCTAGCTGTTGGGCCATCTCACCGATTCCATAGCCGAAAACGCCGTTGGCCACAGCCAGCACCTTGTCTCCCGGGCGAAGCACGCTCTTTAGGGCGCCCCAGAGGGCTATCATGCCTTCACCTGTTTTGATCACTACCCGGTTTCTGGTGGCCAGAATTTTTCCCAGATGGGATTCGCATCTCTGATATAGCCTTAAAAATTCATCCTCTAAATCCGCACTGCCATAGTTAATTTGGAAAACTGCTCGCAATTCCGGCGGTACGGAAACAGGTCCGGGCACCAGACCGATATCATAGGTTTGCATGGGTCACTCCCTTTTCAACTATTGGTCACCATCTAACAAAGCAAGCAACTCTTTCCAGTCTGAGATCCTCGGTACTTCTGGACCTGGATCATCATCCGTCGGCCCCAGCATTCCCGGGGCAGGTAAGATGTTATGATCACGCACATAGGTGGTCCAGATGGGCTTGAGTCCAGACCGAAGAGCACCTGCCATATCCGCATCCGGGTCATCGCCCACAAAAGCGATCTCATCTTCGTGCAAGTCCAACTGGGAGACGAGTTCCTTGAATACTGATGGGTGTGGTTTGCGGTAGCCCAGATCTCCTGAGATTAGGATAATTTCAAAAAAGGGTTCCAGGCCCAGTTGAGTTATTAGACTCATGGCAGCGGGGGGATGAGTGAAATTAGAAAGCAACCCTAGACGGTAACGGCCACGGAGGGTAGCGAGCATCTCCTTGGTGCCGGGGATGACCGTGGCGTGCTGGACAAATGCTGAAAAATAGGTCTCAACTGCAGCAGAGATGTGAGGATCATCAGGGTCAACACTATGTCCGAGCTTGCCTAAAGCAGTGCTGATCCAGAACCGGTTG
>CAMYLW010000150.1 GCA_947259475.1 Thermodesulfobacteriota bacterium | reverse complement strand
GGGCCAAGAAGCGCATGAGATGAGTTGCGTTGAGTGCCACTCCCGCCCTCAATGGGGATTCACCGGCTATGCGGCAGCCAAAATCACCAAGCCAGCAGCCTTACTGCTGGACAGAGCAAATGCTTCCTCTATTCTCTGGTACATACATTTCCTGGCCTGTTTCATAGGCCTGGCCTATCTTCCTTTCAGTAAGATGTTCCATATTTTTACAACCCCACTAAGTATATTGGCAAATGCGGTTATGGAAAAAGGAAGATCGAACCCTGCCAATATAGCCACCAGACAGCTTCTGGAGTTGGATGCCTGCATGCACTGCGGGACCTGCAGTGTGCAGTGCAGAGTCGGTGTGGTCTTCGAAGCAATGCAGAATCTCAACATTCTTCCTTCTGAAAAGATACCCTCAGTCAAGGCACTGGTGGCAGGCAAGAAGCTCAACGGTGAGGAGATAAGAGACATACAAGAAGGGCTGCATCTCTGTACCAACTGCTTCCGCTGCACTGTGGTTTGCCCTGCCGGGATAAATCTGCAGGAACTGTGGTTCAATGTGCGGGAGACTTTATTGGAGAAAGGCGAGCCAGAGTTTCTGGTTCTTTCTCCCCTCTCCCTCTACCGTGGCTTGATGAAGGAATCATTAGAGCAAAATCATTACCCTGATCCCATAAATTTAGCACTGGAAACCATCTATCCCGCGGGCATACCACTAGAGAGGCTGGATCGCACTTCACCTTTAGTGCCGAGTGCCAGCGGCTGGTCGAGCACTCTGCATACATCAGTGCAGGCCAAGACCTTCTCGCATTGCTTTCGCTGTGTGACCTGCACAAACGCATGTCCTGTGGTTCGCAACTACTCAAACCCCATAGAATACGTGGGGCTGCTACCGCATCAAATCATGCACGCTGCCGGTATGGGACTCTGGGATCTTATCTTTAGTTCTAAGATGCTATGGGATTGCCTCGGCTGTTATCAGTGTCAAGAGCATTGCCCTCAAAGTGTGCAAGTTGCTGATGTTTTGTATGAATTGAAAAACATGGCCATTGCTCAAGCAAGAGTAAAATTAGCTGAACAGATAGAAAAATAAAGGTTTAGGTGAGATCATGAATTTTGTATTGTTGCGTTGCTGCACTACCCCCATAGTATTAAAACAGTACGAGTGGTCTACCAATGCAGTCATGGAAAAATTAGATATAGGACTGCTGGATGTCCCTGAACTTGGTTGCTGTGGGTACCCGTTGAGAAACATAAGTTTTAAGGCCCACGTCCTTGCCACCGCCAGGAATCTTGCCCTTTCCGAAAAAGAGAATCTAGACTTACTCACGGTATGCAACTGCTGCTACGGAACCATGAAATATGTGGACAATCTGATGAAGGAAGACGCTTCCCTTAGGAATGACGTCAATACAACTCTGGCGAAAGAGGGGTTGAAATACGAGGGAGATATTAAAGCGAGACACATCCTACAGGTTCTCTATGAAGACATAGGCATTGAAGCCATCAAAGAAAAAGTAGTGCGGACTTTTGACGGCCTCAAAGTTGCCACCCACTATGGCTGTCGCATCTTGAGACCAAGTAAGGTTGCCCAGTTTGACAAACCGCACTCTCCGTCTAAGTTCGACGAACTTGTGGAGGTGACCGGCGCCAAGAGTATCGATTGGTCGACAAAATTGGAGTGCTGTGGCTCGCCTTTGTGGGGAATTAATGACGAACTCTCTTTAGACTTGACCGAAAATAAACTCAAGAACGCCAAGCAATCCGGTGCCGAATATCTCTGCGTTGCCTGCTCCTACTGTCAGATCCAGTTCGATATTGTTCAGAAAATATTGCTCTCCCAAAGGGGAATTGAAGCCAAACTGCCCTCAATTCTCTACCCTCAGCTTCTCGGACTCAGCTTGGGTATTGATGGCGAAACTCTGGGATTGGCCGAAAATCAGGTGTCAATCAGTGAAATTGAATGGTTCTTGTTGCAGAAACAGGCCTCGTCGGCATGAATCAGATTTCTTTACAGTGATCTGAACTGTTGCTGGTGTCACAGGATGAGATGGTAGGACAGGGGCTCTCGCCGCAGCCGCAGCTTTCAGATTTGCCGGCAACGGTCCGATAAAACCACCGGACTGATACCACCAAAGCTATTCCAGCGATGAAGAATACCACGATTGTTTCTGCCATAACTCTTCCTCAATCGAATCTGCCAATTAAAGGAACTAGGGTACTGAAAAAGATAACAACTTTAATCCTACTGTTCAAGTTGGGATGAAAACATTACCCGGTTACCGCACCAAACAATGTCCAAGTACGCTTATTTATTTGCTCCGCACGATAACCAAATGTCCCCCTACCCTCAAGAAACTGTGTCGCACTTCGTCATCCCGGCCAAGCCCCGCAAAGCGGGACGCGAGCCGGGATCCAGTAATAATTTGATTATATAGCGCTTTCACTGGATTCCGGATCTCGCCCGCCTGAAAAGGACTCGTCCGGAATGACAGGCTCAGCGAATTGTGACATCGTTTCCAAGGGAGAACAGATTCTTACGGAGCTAAGTTAATAGGTCTTTTTCCAAAAACATAAACCCCGCCGGTCCAGAAGAACCGACGGGGTTTATTATATATAAACCGAGCCGACACCCGACTTGGATTCTATGTCCAATTTACCATCTTCTATAAACGAACACTCGTTGCAGCCAGCCTCCAACATGAGGATCAACAGGTTCCCAAGCCACAGTCCAGTGAGAGTTTCGCTGCCATTTCTTCAGTCGATGAGCCAGGGAAATAGCTGTAATTCCAAGAACAATTAAAGCAGCAGAAAACAAGCCCACCAGTAACATTGGAAACAGAACCACAAGGATGCCAAGCATAATAAAAATCGCACCAGGTAGGTAAAGTGTGAATCCCTTTGTACTTTGTTTCATTGTTACTCGCCTCCTCTGCCCCGCAACCATTTCGTCAATAATACCGAACTAATCAAAAAATTGGCGGGGCCGGCGCTTTAGATCCTATATTGGACATGCCTTATCCCCGCCTTTTTAACAGAATCGAACGGCTGAGACCCAAAAACAATTAGTTTTTCACTTCAATCTTCTTGGGCTTGTCTTCCTCGGCCTTGGGTAAAGTAACGGTAAGTACCCCGTCCTTGTAACCGGCGTCAATGGAGTCGGCTTTGACATTTACCCCCAGGTTCAAGCTTCTGGAAAAGGATCCGAACTGCCGTTCAATCCGATGGTAGTTTTCCCGCTTGTCCTCATTCTCCATCTTCCGCTCGCCTTTGATGGTAAGCAAACCATCGGTGAGGGTGATATCAATGTCTTCGACCTTCATTCCTGGAAGCTCGGCCTTTACGACAATCTCACCTTCGGTTTCAGAGATATCAAAGGGTGGCATCCACTCTCTTTCACCTGTACCGAAACCTGGGAGGTCAAAATCCTCTAAAAACCAGTGAAAAAGATCCTTTCTTGGCCGGGCAAGTGGGGTTCTGTATCGTCTCCAAGGTACCATCTCAAACATTTCTTTTTCCTCCTTATTCAATTATTTCATCTCATTATACTTTCTTGTGTAATAATTTAATCATCATTTTTCGAAGGTCAAGGGCAGCAATTTCAATTTTTCAAAACCTGGATGATTATTTCGGTCGAATGGCTGGAGTATTCAGGTGGGAATCTCTCGGTTTTTGTGAAAAATCTTAGGGGGCGAGGATAGTCCCCGCCCCCTAAGTTGTCAGCCCTCCAGCCCGATTTTACTCGGATTCCAGAGTCACGGTTATATAAAACGTCCTGGTTCCACGTTTGACGAAGAGCAGCAAGGACTCGCCTGCTTTGGCTTTTCCGACCAGTCGCTTATACTGTTTCGTATCTTCCACAGCTTGTCGGTTAATCTCTTTGATGAGATCCCCTCGTCGCAAGCCGGCCTCAGCACCAGCGCTACCCGACTCAACGTTGGTAATCAGCACACCCTTCTCGTCCCGGGGCCAGTCAAATTGCTCTGCCAGTTCCGGTGTCAAGGCCTGCACCGTAAGGCCGAGACCAGTGGTAATAGCTTTTGCTATCTCAGGAAACTCATCTGGCATGGACCCCACTTTAACGGTCAACGTTCTGGTCTTACCATCTCTAATGACCTTCGCCTTGACCCGTTTGTTCGGAGGAGTGTTAGCAACAACCCTTTGCAGTTCATTTGGTGAAGCAATGTTTTTTCCGTCAAAACTGATGACGATATCGCCACGCTCCAGTCCGCTCTTTTCGGCGGGAGAATCTTCGATGACTTCAGCCACCAATGCACCCTCGGCTTTTTCGAGTTTGAAAGATTTGGCAATGTCCTCTGTTACCTCCTGGATACTCACTCCCAGCCAACCTCGAACGACCTTGCCCTTTTCCAATTGTGGCAACAACTCTTTGGCAATATTAATGGGTATGGCGAAGCCAATGCCCTGACCCGTGGCTACTATTGCTGTATTGATTCCTATGACCTCACCCTTCATATTGAAAAGAGGGCCACCGCTGTTCCCAGGATTAATGGCAGCATCAGTCTGGAGGAAATCGTCATACGGTCCGGCCCCAATCACCCTGCCCTTGGCGCTCAAAATTCCCACGGTGACTGTTCGTTCCAGGCCGAATGGGTTGCCGATGGCCATGACCCATTCCCCGACCTTAATTGTGTCCGAGTCCCCCAGTGGTGCCCCGCTCTTAACATCCAGAGGTTTTTTCGTTTTGATCAGAGCGAGATCTGTCTTCGGGTCCCTCCCCACCACTTCAGCTTTGTATTCTTTACCATCAACCAGGCGGACGTTAATCTCTTCTGCGTTGGCTACTACGTGGTTGTTGGTGAGGATATAGCCTTTCTTGGGATCGATTACAACGCCCGAACCCAAGCTTCGCTGTCTCCGCTCCTTGGGCATCTGTCCAAAAAAGCGCTCAAAAAAATCATCGCCAAAAAAGTCCCTAAATTGTTTATGCTGCCCGAATTGACTTGGTCCGGGGCCTCTCTTGATGACTGTGGTGGTAGAAATGTTGACTACTTCATTTGCAACTTGGTCAACAAGTTCGGTAAAGGAAGTCGGTGCGTGTGGGTAGGGTTTTACCCCCTCCTCGGCCCCAACGGCTGTCTGGGCCATTGGCATAAGCAATAATGCCAGCACTGCAATTCCTAAAATAAGGCCGCTCTCATATGGCTTAAAACGGCCGATTCTTAAGATACCCTTCCTCATATCAGCTCCTTTCTGAATTCGCCTCCTAGCCAGGATGTTTCATAGATCGCCTGCTGCCACCGCTTCAAGATTTTAGATTTCAGATTGAAAGGTGGCTGATGCAAACTGGTCAGTTGAGTAAGACAAGAATCCAGTATCAACTTCCACTCTCTACTTTTTGTTACTCGGTCTTGTTGTGTAATCTCAAATCTGCAATCCGCAATCTACATTCCATA
>CAMYLW010000149.1 GCA_947259475.1 Thermodesulfobacteriota bacterium | reverse complement strand
TCATGACGTGGTGGTGGTGCTTTCTGCCATGGCCGGAGAGACCGACAGGCTCATTCAGTTAGCCCAAGAGGTGGCTGAGCAACCGGACCCCCGGGAACAGGACGTGCTGCTTGCTACGGGTGAGCAAGTCACCATATCCCTTTTCAGTATTGCCGTAAAGCACATCGGGCACGAGGCCCAGTCTATGCTGGGCCATCAGGCGCGAATATACACGGACCACGCTCATGGTCGGGCGCGCATAAGTGAAATTCGCACTGAACCTATCTGGCATAACATCTATAAAGGTTGTATCCCGGTTATCGCTGGCTTTCAGGGTCTAGATGGAAGGGGTAACATTACCACTCTTGGCAGGGGGGGCTCAGACACCACGGCCGTTGCCGTGGCTGCTGCCCTCGCTGCTGATGTTTGCGAGATCTACACTGATGTGGCCGGAGTGTACACCACTGATCCCAACATCTACCATAAGGCGAGGAAGTTGCAGCGCATCTCTTACGATGAGATGTTGGAAATGGCCAGCATGGGGGCCAAGGTGTTGCACATTCGCTCGGTGGAATTTGCCAAGAAATTCAATGTACCAGTCCACGTGCGCTCTTCATTTGAGGATGAGTCTGGTACTATGGTGGTTAAGGAGGAGAAGGCCATGGAACAAGTGATGGTTTCTGGTGTCGCTTACAGCAAGGGTGACGCCCGCATCACGCTGGCAGGACTACCTGATGTACCCGGTGTTGCCGCCCGGATATTCACCGAAATTTCCCAAGAAGGCATCGTGGTAGATATGATCATTCAGGGCAGCACCGGCGACACGAGCCTAGCCAATCTGAGTTTCACCGTTCCCCGCCTGGATCGTCAGGCGGCTATTCGTGTCTTGGAGGGGATGCAAAAAGAGTGGACAGATTTGGATATCTCCAGCGACGAGAATATTGCCAAGATATCTGTCATCGGGGTGGGCATGCGTCACCATGCCGGAGTCGCCGCCAAGATGTTTCAATCGCTGGCCAATGAGCGCATCAATATTCATATGATCAGCACCTCGGAAATCAAGGTTTCCTGCGTGATAGACGACAGTCACACGGCCAAAGCGGTGCAGATTCTCCACGATGTTTTTGAGCTGGATAAGCCACTGCAGCATGAGATCCTGGAGTAAGTGCAACGCGGCCACTTATTTGTGGCGTTTTTCTGTGATATATAAGGGTGTGGGCAGCTCGAGAAGACAGTTCTAAATCCGAAATCCGAAGTACGAATTTCGAAACAAATTCAAATGTTCAAAATCCAAAATTCAAAACTGCACTATTGGACGCAGTAACTGTCTTCAGAAAAACAGAGGTTTGGGTAATTCGAATTTCATACAGTTGTTAGAGTGCAAACCCTTTGATGAGTTAAGGAATATTGAAAGATAGGAAAGAGATATGCGAAAGATAGAGATCTATGACACTACCTTGAGGGATGGAACCCAGGCTGAAGACTTCAACCTCTCCCTGGAAGATAAGATTCGCACTTCCAAGAAGCTTGACGAGCTGGGCATACATTACATCGAAGGCGGCTGGCCGGGATCAAATCCGAAGGATGTGGCCTATTTCAAGGAAATCAAGAACTACGAGCTGAAACATTCGAAAGTCGCAGCCTTCGGCAGCACCCACAATCCTCGCTCCTCAGCGGATAAGGACCGTAACCTGGGCGCGCTGCTCAAAGCAAAAACCGAAGTGATTACCATCTTTGGCAAGAGCTGGGATGTGCATGTGCGCGACGCCCTGCGTACCACACTTGAACGCAATCTGGAAATCATCCACGACTCTCTGGCCTTCCTGCGGCCGAAGGCATGGAAACTGTTTTACGATGCCGAACACTTCTTTGATGGCTTCAAGGCCGACCCTGAATACGCACTTGCCACCCTCAAAGCAGCGCTGAAAGCAGGGGCCGACTGCCTCGTTCTCTGTGATACCAATGGCGGAACCCTTACCACAGAACTGCAGAAGATCATTCGGCAGGTCAAAAAGGAGTTACCCAAAGCTGAGCTGGGCATACACACTCACAACGACTCAGAGTTGGCTGTGGCCAACTCGCTGGCGGCTGTGGAGTTGGGTGCAAACCATGTCCAGGGTACCATGAACGGGGTAGGCGAGCGCTGCGGCAACGCCAATCTTTGTAGTATTATCCCAGCCATCAGACTCAAGATGAAGCTGGATTGCATCTCGGATGAGCAGCTCGGCAAATTGCGCGAGAGTTCTCGGTACATCCTTGAACTGGCCAATGTCAGACCGTTCAGGTACCAGCCCTATGTGGGGAGGAGTGCCTTTGCCCACAAGGGTGGGATACATGTGGCCGCAGTTGAGCGCAACCCGAAAACCTACGAGCACCTGGAGCCGGAGCTGATCGGCAACCGACGACGAGTTCTGGTGTCAGACCTTTCCGGTCGGAGCACCATTAAACAGAAAGCTGAGCAGTACGGCCTGAAGATTTCCAGCAAGGATCCCGTTGCCATGCAGATTTTGGAGGAGCTTAAACAGCTGGAACACGAGGGTTTTCAGTACGAGGCGGCGGAAGGCTCTTTCGAGTTGCTGCTGAACAAGGCAGTGGGGAAGGTGAAACGATATTTCGAGCTCGTTGGCTTCAGAGTTCTGGTGTCCAAAACGGATGAAGGCCAGCCGTCGGAGTCTGAGGCCACCGTCATGGTAAAAGTCGGTGGCAAGGTGGAGCACACTGCTGCCACGGGAGTGGGGCCGGTGAATGCTCTTGACAGTGCGCTGCGTAAGGCCCTGGAGAAATTCTATCCGCAGCTCGCAGAGATGAGACTCAACGATTACAAAGTAAGGGTCTTGCCCGGTAAAGAAGGAACCGCTGCCAAAGTCCGGGTGCTCATCGAGTCGGTGGACCGAGAGGGTGTGTGGGGCACGGTAGGAGTTTCCGAGAACATTCTCGAGGCGAGCTGGTTGGCTCTGGTAGACAGCATCAACTATAAGATGTTCAAGGACGAGAACAGACGATAATCATAAGAAAGCACCACGTCCAAAGGATATTTCAGCCCGGTATGAGATGAACCGTTTTTCTCGCTCGCAAGCGGCCATCATCATTCTGGTGTCGCTTCTTATCCTGACCTTCTATGGGTGGCGCCATTACGCCCACGATCGCCAAGGTGGAGAGTCCTCTCTATTTCTTCCCACGGATTTAATCATCCAAGTGAGCGGTGAGGTTCGGAATCCTGGAATATACTTCTTCGATCCACCCGTCACCATAAGTGAGACGGTGGCTGGCGCTGGGGGACTACTTCCGCAGTTGAATCCGGAGCCAGGGTGGACAAGAGTGGAAGTTACTCATGCCAGACGTGTGCACATCACGACTACTGGCAATGGCCTTGCACGGTGGCGTCTGGGATGGATGGAGGTATCTAGTCGGCTGGCTCTGGGAGTGCCACTGGATCTAAACCAAGCATCGGCAACAGAGTTGGCCCAGGTGCCAGGAATAACTCAGACCTTGGCCGAACGTATCGTGGCTCAAAGGAACCGTCTTGGTGGGTTTTCCAAGTTGGAAGATCTTCGTGCTGTGAAGGGTATTGGCCCGGTAACACTAAAACGGCTGCGGCCGTCTTTGACAGTAGGCACCAAGGAGTAGGCACTTTAATGATTTCGGATTTGGGATTTCGGAATGAGGAATTGAAAGCAAGGAACCAGGAGTCAGAATCCAGGAGACAATGATTTCGAGTATCGGAATGCGAATTGCGAATCTTAGAATCTCACATCCCACATCTTAAATCCGCAATCCGCATTCCGAGATCCGCAATCATTAGAGTCTTCTCACTCGAATTGAACGTCGCCTTTCTATGGGTATTTCCATAGTAACCTTAGTTCCCTCCCCGACCGTACTCTCAACCTTGATGGTTCCGTCGTGATCGTTGATGATACGCTGACTTATGGTAAGGCCGAGGCCTACGTGTTCATTTTTTGTGGTGAAAAGCGGGTCGAAAACGAGAGGTAAATCATCCGGTTTGATACCGCAGCCATTGTCACTGACGCTGAAATGGATGCGGTCTTCAATGGCGGTTACCTGGATAGTGACCCCCACAGTGGGATCGCCTGATTCCAGCGCATTGGTGATTACGTTGGCTAGACCTCTGGCCATAAACTCCACATCCATAAAGGCGCTTAGCGACTGTAGCTCTTCAGCAGGGGGTGTATCCCATTCTGAGGCTGCTGCCTTTAAGGGGTCCGGAATCATATTCAGAGCTCGGTTCAGCAATTGCTCAAAATTATCATGTGCCAGGGCGGGGAATGGTAGAGTTGTAAAATCGGCGAGGTTCCTCAGTAGTTTATCCAACCGGCTGGCTTCTTGATAGATGATATCCTGATAAAGTTGTTTGTCGCTCTCGTCAAGGCCCTTCCTGAGCAACCGGGCGGCAAAGCCACCTATCGCCGCAATCGGGTTGCGGATGTGATGAGCCAGCTGATCCACGACTTTTGCCATGGACCGCACTCTTTGGGTCTCCATGAGCTCACGCTGGAGAGTTTTCAAGGTGCCAATATCCTGAATAGCAGCTATGATAATATCCTGCGCGTCGCTTCGGTAGAGGAAGGTGGTTATATAGGCGAAAAACTCTCGGTTCTTTCTATCGCGCAAGAGCGCCTCACCCTCAAATCTCCCTTTTTCTCTGGTGAGTTTGATTATATTGGGCAGGAATATCTCACAATCGTCCTCCAAAAACATGCATGAGATTGGACTGTCGCGCCATTCGCCTTCTCCGAACCCCAGCAGCTGTTCGGCAAAATTGTTGGCAAATATAATTTGTCCGCCAGGCTCAAACAGGACAATTCCATGGTGGATCGAGTGCAGAATTGATTGAAGCAGATCCTGATCGAGAGAGTTGGGGTCAGTCATTACTACTTCCCAGGAGGGTTCACTGCAGCACAAAGGAAAAATACAGGGTGATTCTAGAACGGAAAGGAGTTTGAGTCAACGGGCTAGGCAGGCTTATTCATGAATCCCGGAGATCACCGATCAATG
Organism: Thermodesulfobacteriota bacterium; assembly: GCA_947259475.1. GTDB lineage: Bacteria > Desulfobacterota > Syntrophobacteria > BM002 > BM002 > BM002. The sequence continues at coordinate 419 of CAMYLW010000149.1, read as the reverse complement.
CAGGCTAGCCACCTATGGCAACCATGGGACGATTTTGGCATTTGCGAAAGACGTCAGACTGCAAACAATGTTTCTCGGGTTTGTTGTCAATGGAAGCTCTAAGAATTTGAGATAGGTCAGCGTCTGTAGCGCCTTGACGGAGGGGGGATTTAATGTCCACTTCCTGATCAGAAAAAAGACAGTTGCGCAGCTTGCCGTCGGCAGTGAGACGGATCCGGTTACAGGATGGACAAAAGTGGTGACTGATCGGGCTGATAATGCCGACGACGCCTTTCGCATCGGGCCAGCGAAAATGGCGCGCCGGGCCGTTGGTGTGCTGGGCAGTAATCTGCTCCAGTGGGGCCAATGTCTGGAGACTGTTGAGAATATGGTCGGCGCTAACGTAGTGCTGGTTAACCCACTCGCTATCGTTGTTAAAG
>CAMYLW010000148.1 GCA_947259475.1 Thermodesulfobacteriota bacterium | reverse complement strand
AATATCGAAGTGAAAAATATTGCCTTATTGCTTTAAAAAACTTCTGCTGTTCGAAATTCCTTGTTCGATATTCGATATTCAAAATATAAAAAAAGGCGAAATTCCAAAGGGCAGGTCTGGAATCATAAATCATAAGAGGATAGAACATGCACCATTTCGAATATCGCAACGGCACACTCCACTGCGAAGATGTTCTCATTGAGACTATTGCCGGGGAGGTGGGGACCCCCTTTTATTGTTACAGCCACGCCACTCTCACCCGACACTTCAAAGCTTTCGACGAAGCTTTCTCCGACGTTGATCATCTTACCTGCTTCTCTGTCAAAGCCTGCTCCAACATCGCCATACTCCGTTTGTTTGCCTCACTGGGGTCCGGCATGGACATCGTCTCCGGCGGGGAACTCTACCGGGCCCTGAAGGCTGGGGTGCCACCAGAGAAGATTGTTTTTTCAGGGGTGGGCAAAAGCGTTGAGGAGATCATTTATGCGCTCGAGACTGGTATCCTGATGTTTAACCTCGAATCTCCTCAGGAAATGCTGGCGTTGAACAATTGTGCCGCCCGTCTGGATCGTCGCGCCCCTATGGCTATTCGGGTCAATCCGGATGTGGACGCTCAGACACATCCGTATATCTCCACCGGTTTGAAAGAGAACAAGTTCGGCATCGATCTTGAAATTGCGGAATCTATGTATGCTCAAGCCAGGGATATGTCCAACTTGGACATAGTCGGAGTTGGGTGCCACATTGGCTCGCAGCTTACGGAGGTCTCTCCTTTTTTGGACACTCTCAGACGGCTGAAACTGCTAATAGAAGCACTTCGGAAGGAAGACATACAGGTCAGGTATCTTGATCTGGGCGGCGGTCTGGGCATTACCTATTCTGAGGAGGACCCACCTCATCCTAGAGAATACGCCCGGGCGCTTCTGCAGGAGGTGGATGGGCTTGAATGCGGCTTGATTTTTGAACCAGGCCGCGTTATCGTGGGAAACGCTGGGATTCTGGTGACGCGGGTGCTCTACACCAAGGAAGGACCGGTCAAGAACTTTGTCGTAGTCGATGCCGGCATGAATGACTTGATTCGTCCCAGCCTGTACGATTCGTATCACCAAGTCCAGCCGGTTATCGACAACAAACGACCGGAGCTTCAAGCAGATGTGGTAGGTCCTATCTGCGAAACTGGAGATTTTCTCGCACGCGAGCGCAGCCTGCCTCGAGTCGACCAGGGGGAATTACTGGCCGTAATGAGTGCCGGTGCCTATGGTTTTACCATGTCCTCCAACTACAACTCCAGGCCCAGGCCCCCGGAGGTCCTGGTCCGGGGTGATACCTTCGAGGTGATTCGCTCCAGGGAAACATATGAAGACTTGGTGCGGGGCGAGCGGCTACCCAACTTTCTCAACTGACGAGTTTCCATGAGTGCAGCAATCGACTTCTATAAGATGAGCGGCAGCGGCAACGACTTCATCCTCGTTGACAACCGCACCAATACAATAGCAGCGGAAATAGCGCCAAATGTCGCCCGCAGCCTTTGTCGGCGAAAGGTCTCGGTGGGCGCCGATGGCCTCATTCTGATTGAAAATGACCGTGAGGTGGACTTCAGTTGGCGCTTTTTCAATGCAGACGGAAGCAGCGCGGAAATGTGTGGCAACGGCGGGCGCTGCGTCGCAAGGCTTGCCAACATGCTCGGCATTTGTGGTCCCAGTCTTTCCTTCAGAACCCTCGCCGGAATCATCGGTGCCGAAGTCTCGGGCAGCCGAGTGAAACTGCAGATGACAGCACCCTACGATTTGCGGCTGAATCAGGAGCTTGAACTGAACGGCCGCAGGGTAACAGGCCACTTCGTTAACACTGGGGTGCCCCATACGATTTTTGTTCTGGACAATCCGGAGGAGCTGGAAAAACAGGACGTGGTGGGCCAGGGGCGGAAGGTCCGTTATCACTCCAACTTTGCCCCCGCAGGAACCAATGTTAACTTCGTTGCCCTGCTGGGAGAGAGGGCCATGGCCATTAGGACCTACGAACGGGGGGTGGAAGACGAAACTCTCGCCTGTGGAACGGGGGCTACAGCGGTGGCTGTGGTTGGAGCTGTCGAGGGGATAGTCGAAGCACCTGTTGATGTTCATACCAGAAGCGGGGAGACTCTTACCATCTATTTTGATGCTGACGGAGAACTTCCAGAAGAGGTATATATGGAAGGAGAGGCCACGGTAATTTACCAGGGCCGGCTCTGGGCAGAGGCTGTGGAATTTGCAGTATAGAGTCAATTTGCCATCGTCTGTTGTCGGCAAATCAAGATAGATCTTATGATTTTCCATTTCAAATTCGGAACCTCTAACTGAAGCAGCAAGGCAGTCCTCGTCTGGCTTCGGCGGGCTGCAGGGAGCTTGAATTCCAAGCGCGGATTTCGAAATGTCTAGCTTGCATTTTTTCATTGATCAATCCAGCGGCCGCTTTGCATGAGCGAACGTCCAAATAGAGAGTAGGAAATAGCGTTTGTCGACAGTCCAGGAGTTGCCAATAGAGGACAAGCCTCAACGGACAAAAACGAGAAGGAGGTTGTCATGTTTACCGGAGTATTGCCCGCCGTTGTCACCCCTTTTAAGAGCGGTGTAGTGGATGAGGAAGGGTTGCGTCAGCTGATCGAGTTTCATCTCGAGAATGGAGTTCATGGTATCGTGCCTTGTGGTACCACCGGCGAGTCGGCCACGCTCTCGCACGATGAGCACGAGCGCGTGGTGGAAATAACGGTGGCCCAGGTGAACGGCCGGGTTCCAGTCATAGCCGGGACCGGTTCCAACAACACCGCAGAAGCCGTAAGACTGACCGCTCACGCCAAGAAGGTTGGGGCAGACGGGGTGTTGATGATAAGCCCGTACTACAACAAACCCACCCAGGAAGGGATATACCAGCACTACAAGAAAGTGGCCGAAGAGGTTGATATTCCCATCATCATTTACAACATCCCCGGGCGAACGGCCAGCAACATCGAGCCGACTACCTTTGCTCGACTTGCAGAGATGAAGAATATCGTCGGGGTCAAAGAGGCCAGCGGCTCCATGAAACAGATCACCGAGATCATTCGGCTCTGTGGTGATGAGCTCACTGTTGTCTCCGGTGAGGACTTTCTTACCTATCCGCTCATGGCTGTGGGCGGAAAAGGGGTCATTTGTGTTGTGGCCAACATTGTGCCGCGGGACATGGCTGACCTGTGCAATCTGCTTTTGGCCGGCGATTTTGACCAGGCCCGTGAGCTCTACTATCGTCTTCTTCCACTGTGTCATTCCATGTTCTATGAGACCAACCCGGCGCCGGTAAAGGCAGCCTTGGCGATGATGGGCAAGATCTCTTCTGCGGAAGTGCGTTTACCTCTGGTTCCAATGTCTGAGGCCAATCTGGGCAACCTACGCAAAGACCTCGAAGCCTACGGAGTATTGTAGTCTGCCTATGGCAGACCGCACAGCACACAGCGGCGAGATGACGCGGCGACACGGTGTTAGGGCTGAGATTAGTTCGACATCACCGCGTCTCCGCATCAATGTTTCTCCGCGTCCTTCTTCGGAGAGTGGGGGTAATAACTAATGATAAAAACAATAGTCGCGGGAGCAGCGGGAAGAATGGGTGGCCGCATAATTCACACCATTGCGGCCACAGAGGGAATTTCACTTGCCGCCGCTTTTGAGCGGGCTGACCATCCTTCGGTGGGCTCTGACGTTGGTGAAGTGGTCGGACTGGGATCAATGGGGATGCAGATTGCACCCGATCTGAATTCAGTTCTTGATGCGGGGGATGTGATAGTTGACTTTACTCACCATGAGGCATCTGTGCAACACCTTCGTACAGCGGCGGCGGCAAAGAAACCCATGGTTATCGGCACCACCGGCTTCACGGCTGAGGAGATGGAGACCATAGGGGCGTTGGCCGGTGAAATACCTTGTGTTCAGGCGCCCAACATGAGCATGGGCGTAAATCTGATGTTCAAGGTGGTGGAAGATATGGCCAGGGCCCTGGGTGACGGGTTTGATGTCGAGATCATAGAGGCCCACCATCACCACAAAAAGGATGCTCCGAGTGGAACGGCGGTTAAGCTCGCCCAAAATCTGGCGGGTGCCTTGGGACGAGATCTCGAGAACGTGGGCGTATATGAACGGCACGGAATCATAGGCGAGCGGCGACCGGAGGAAATCGGCATTCAGACAATTCGTGGTGGTGATATTGTCGGAGAACACACGGTACTTTTTGCTGGAGTGGGTGAACGGCTTGAACTGACGCACAGAGCCCATAGCCGGGATAATTTCGCCCGCGGTGGTGTGAAAGCTGCGATATGGGTGGTGAGCCAAGCCCCTGGTCTCTACGACATGCAGCATGTGCTTGGAATAAAATAAGAAGCATTCAGCGTTCAGATTTCAGCTTCCATGTTTCTTTTTCCTGACACCTGACACCTGATGGCTATGAAAACACATCACGCTTACATTGGCTTAGGTTCAAATCTTGGAAATCGATTGGAAAGTTGCCGGAATGCCATTGAAGCTCTGGCGGCTCTGCCCACGTGCACTGTGCTTCAAACCTCGTCATTCTATGAGACTACCCCGGTGGGCCTGGTGGAACAAGCTGCCTTTATTAACGGAGTTGTCTTACTGGAGACAGCAAAAGATGCCCATTGGCTCTTACGCCAGATGCTGGCAATCGAGAACATCTTTGGGAGAATTCGCACTCTCAAATGGGGACCGCGATCCATTGACCTTGACCTGTTGTTTTTTGACGACTTGATAATAAATTTGCCGGACCTGTCGGTTCCCCATCCTCTCCTCCATGAGCGGCGCTTTGTCTTGGAACCCCTCAACGAAATTGCACCTGACCTCCTCCATCCTTGCCTGGAAAAAACCATTGCCACACTCCTGGTTGATCTGGAAGACGGCCATCAGCGGGTGGAGGTAGTTGTTAGCTGATGATACGTCTTGCCATCATCGTTTTTCTTGTCATTGTGGTTTACAAGCTACTGGGTGGTTTGATAAAAGGTGTGAGTGTTTCGAGCAGGCCGGAAGTGCCTGCGGGCAAGAGTACGGCGGAGTTGGTCCAAGACCCTCAGTGCGGCGCCTACATCCTCCCAGCCCAGGGAGTGGAGGCTCGAGTGGCCGGCAAGACCTACCATTTCTGCAGCGAGAGCTGTAGGGATCAATTCCTTCTGGAACACTCTGACAACGTCGATTAAGAGATTACTCAAGCTTGCAAGCAGATGCAGTAATCGAAAGATGTGCGAATTCTGAACAGATCACACATCGATCCTACAGGGGGAATAATACTTGCATTGGAACTTAGCCCGGATATTTCATGAATTGCTGTCGCGAGACCACGAAGATGGATGTGCCACCTGGCGACCATCCCGCGGTACCGCGGGATTGGTTCTGAGGCGTACCTGAGCGGTACGTCGCAGGGG